>NZ_BAAGZI010000419.1:0-4824 GCF_054778695.1 Actinocorallia lasiicapitis | reverse complement strand
GACGGTCGCGACCGCCGCGAGCGAGCCGCGAAGCATCAGCGCCCGCCGGACCGCCGCCAGCGGCACCCCTGACGCCTTGGCGACGGCGTCGGTCATCACCCCGTCGAGCGCGCCCTGCCGCAGTTCCCCCGCGAGCAGCCGGACCAGGAAATCCTGTTCCTCCGCCGTGGCCCTGGCCAGCAGCCCGCCCAGCAGCGCCTTGCGTGCCGCGACCGAGCCGGGCCCGGCGACCGCCCCGATCTCCGTGAAGACCGCATCGACCTCGGCGACCGTCAGCGTGGCGGTCGCGGCGGGCGGCGGCGGTTCGCGGAGCGCCGCGTACCCCACCCCGATCTGCCGCTGTGGTAGCTCGCCCGACAGATAGCAGACGGTGATCGCCGCCTCTTCCGCACCGGCCGCGCCCAGGCAGCCGGCGATCAGCGCGGTCTTCTCCTTCCGCGCCGAAGTGGCCGCCACAGCCCGCCAGGTCGCCGCCGTCTCTGCCAGGAGCATGACTTCATTGTCCCCCGAGCTAGGTGACAAAACCGGTGGCGGGTCCGTACGTTCGGGGGTGTGCGTGCCGACTTCGACCGGGTTTATTCGCCTCCGGAGCCACCCTCCAGCCGCAACCGGCGGACCAGGGCGGTGCTTCTCGCCGTCCTCGGGCTGGGGCTGGCCGGGGGAGCGGCGGTGGCCGTCCCGATGCTCACCGGGGGTGACGATCCCGCCGCCCCGCCGGTGAGCCGCCCCGAACCGACCACCTTCGGATCCACGCCGGACGGCTCAGGACCGGCGAGTTCGGGACCGGCGAAGGAGCCGGGGCCCGCCGCCGAGCCCGCCGCGCCGGGCGGCGCCGTCGAGCAGCTTCCGAAGATCTGCGGCACCATCGCCAAGGCCACCTTCCTGAAATGGGTGCCCCGGGGCTCCGCCGAGGAGTTCGGCGGCGCGATGGGCGGCTCCTGCGGCTACTCCACCCCGGCCGGATCGCCCTTCCGCTACCTGCGGCTGGAGACCAGGATCGGCAGCTCCCGCGACGACATCGACCCGATCAGCACCGCCCAGTGGGCGTTCGGCGTCGACCTGGAGAACCAGCAGAAGGACACCTCGGCGCGGACCCTCGTGGTCGAGGCCAGACCCGGCCTCGGCGAGGAGGCGTTCCAGCGCTTCTCCGTGAACAAGGGTGACCCGACGGTGACCGCACGGGTAGAGGCCCGTATCCGCAACGTCATAGTCACCGTGACTTACAGCCGCGACTACAGCGGAAAGCCGGAGAACCAGCAGAAACCGGCCCTGGACGCGGCCGCATCGGTGGTAGAAGAGGCATTGGAGACTTACCGCTGACCAATTCCGGAACCTCGGTATTGATAACGGAAAGCAGCGGTTTGGCTACAGCCCTGGGTGGTTATCAGAAGATGACCGTCAGCACGGAGGAGGCGAAGGACATGGCCGCCGATGGCGCCGGAGTGTCCTGGGCGTAAATGCGCAGGTGAGGGTGAGTACGGAAACGGCCGGCGGGCGCACCGCCGGCCGTTTCCGTCCCCCCGGAAAACGCTTGCCGGATCAACCTTCCGACACGAGCTTTGACACCGAACCGTCGAGGCTCAGCACGTACAGCTCACGATCTCCGTCCTGGCCGAAAGCGGCAACGGTGTTCAGGCCCTTGGCCAGTTCCCACTGGCCGGACACCTTCCCGTCCGCCAGCTCGACGGCCTTGATCCAGCCCGCGCAGAAGTCCGCGTACAGATACCGGCCGGTCAGATTGACCAGCTCTTGACCGCGGTACACATACCCGCCGATCACCGAGCACGCGTTGTCGACCTTCAACTTGTACTCCAGCACCGGTTCGACCCCGGCCGGATGCGCGTTCTTGAACGGATGGCCGCCCTCACGCAGGTTCCAGCCGTAGTTCTCGCCGCCCTTGGACGCGGCGGGCTGGAAATCGACCTCCTCATAGGAGTCCTGGCCGACGTCCCCGATCCACAGATCACCGGTTTGCGCGTCGAAGGAGAAACGCCACGGATTGCGCAGCCCGTACGCCCAGATCTCCGGTTTCGCGCCCGCCTTGCCGACGAACGGATTCGACGGCGGCACCTTGTACGGCCGGGCGCCGCGCGGGTCGATCCGGAGGATCTTGCCGAGGAAAGTGCCGAGGTTCTGGCCGTTGCCCTGCGGGTCGCCGCCGCTGCCGCCGTCCCCGAGCCCGATGTACAGCAGTCCGGCCTTGTCGAACGCGAGCTGCCCGCCGTTGTGGTTGGCGTACGGCTGCTTCTGCGTCAGGACCAGGCGCCGGGAGTCGGCGTCGAACGCGCCGTTCCCGGTGACCTTGTACTCGACGACCTCGGTGTCGCCCTGCTTGTTGGTGTAGTCGAGATAGACGTGCTTGCCGTCCGGGGCGAACGCGATGCCGAGCAGGCCGCGCTCGCCGCCGCTGCCGACCTGCCCCGTCAGATCGAGGACGGGCGCCTGCACGGCCTTGCCGCCGCTGATCGTGCGGACCCGGCCCGGCTGCTCGATGACGTACAGGGTCGGGTCGCCTTTGCGGACGGCCAGGCCGACCGGCTGGTCGAGCTCCGCGACCTTCCGGAGGGCGATCTTGCCCGGCGCCTCCTGCCGGGCGGTCTTCTCCTGCGGCACGGGAGCGGACTCGCGCGCCGCGGGCGCGGTGCTCGTGGCGCCCGCGGAGGGCGGGCCGGGGTCTGGTCGGGGAGCCGGGTCGTCGGAGCAGGCGGTCAGCACGAGGCCGGCCGCCGCCACCGTCACGGAGAGCCGTCGGAGATCCATTCCCCGATCATCGGGGTTGTCAGCCCGCCGAGGCCACCGCTGAGCCGAAGTCGGCGCTGTCCACTTCGCGCGCCTGGTCGTCGTCGAGGTCGGGGACGACCTCCACGGCCTTGGCGTCGCCGAACGGGCGGACGATCACCGAGCCGGTCGGACGCTGCCGGTCGTCGGGGACGCCCAGCACCAGCGCGCCCGGCAGGAACCCCACCGACCAGCCGAAATGCTCGTACTCGCCCGGATCGCCCGGGATCTCCTTGCCCCGGCTGTTGAGCGCGTCGATGAGCGCGGACTTGCCGGGTTCGGTGACCGACAGCAGATGCACCCAGCCGTTCTCGGCGTCGATCGCACCGTCATAGGGCACGCCGACAGCGAGCTGCACCCCGTTGCCGCCGCTGGTCTCGCTGTTCGCGAACGCCAGCGACCAGCCGTACCGGTTGTCGGGTTCGGCGAGCACCTTGCCGTCGACGCTCTGCTGCTCGGTCCTGAGCGTTTTCAACTCCGTGCCGGTCGAGGAGAGCAGGGCGACGACGCCCGAGTTCGCCCTGCCGTTGACCGTCTGCCCGGGGACGCCGACCGCGACATAGGTCGTGTCGCCCTCCCGCGTCGTGGCGATGCTCCAGCCGATATGACCCCCCTGGGTGGCGGAGCCGATCTTCAGATTGTTGTAGTGCCAGTGCTCGCCCTCGTTCTGGCTGCTCTCGTTGTACGGATCCTGGACGACGCTGAACGATCCGGCGTCCACGGCCTGCCCGTCGACGTCCTCGCCGGGTTCGCTGACCACGAGGTCGTCGAGCTCAGCATCGCCGCGGATCTTCCCGAAGCCGACCGCCCAGCCGAACAGGTCACCCGCCTCGGCCGAGCCCACGGCGCGCTTGTCGTCCTGGGTGAGGACCTGGTCGCGGGTGTGCTTGCCGTCCTCGTAGTACTCCAGGTGCACCGCGCCCGCCGAGGCACGCCCGCCGACGGCCGTGTACGGCGCGCCGACCGCGATCATCGCGGGCTGCTTGCCGGTCTTCGGCGCGACGGCGAGGGACCAGCCGTACCGGCCGGCCTCGCCCGACGGGTCGAGGACGTCGTGCAGCGCCAGCCCGTCGGTCGAGCCGTAGTAGACGTAGACCCGGCCCTTCCCGCCGTTCGCCCACGGCGCGCCGACGACCAGGTCGACGCACTGGTCGTCGTTGAGCAGCCCGGTGGCGACGGCCGCGCCGAACCCGGCGGCCGCTTCCGGTTCGCCGGCGAACAGCGCTTTCTGGTCGCCTTCGCCGAGCTCGCCGCCGCCGTACAGGACCGTCACCGCGCCGGCCGACGTCTGGTGCCGGACCGAGGCGCCGGGGTCGCCGATCGCCAGGTCGGGACGGCCGTCGCCGTCGAAGTCGGCGGCCTTCGCCTCAGAGCAGGACGCCGCGACGGCGGCGTGTCCCGGCAGGACCGCGAATCCGGCCGCGGTCAGCGCGGCCACGGTCAGCAGGTACTTCACAGGACGATCCTCTGTGACTTGGTCGCGTCGGCGATCTCGAAGTGCGTGAACTCGGTGTTCGCGGGGACGTCGAACAGGAGGTTCCCCGCGACCCGGTCGCCCGGCTTGAGCGACGGCGCCGAATTCAGGATGCCGAGGCTGTACTCGGCCGCCTTGTAGGCGGTGCCGTCCCGCGCGATGAGCTTCTGGGAGTCGCGTTCGACCCGCGGTGAGCTGGTCGCGCCGCCGTAGGTGAGGGTCAGCGGCACCAGGCAGAGTTCGCCTTTGACCGACTGCACGCCCTTCCAGATCTTCTCGCCGCACTCGGGCGCGCCGATCTGGAAGGAGAGGTCGCCGAGTTTGACGGGCCGGTTGACGTCGGTGTCCTCGGACAGCTCGATCGCCTTGAACGCGTCGGCGGGCGGGGTGACGTCGCCGCCCTTGTCACGGTCGTGGAGCGCGAAGTAGGTGCCGCCGCCGGCCAGCAGCAGCAGCCCGAGGGCCGAGGCGAGCCCGATGACCACCTTGTCGGGACCCTGCCGGTGCGCCCGCCGCGGCGACGCCGCGATCGTCTCCGGCAGCGGCGCGGGCGGCCAGGTGTCCCGTCCCGG
>NZ_BAAGZI010000418.1:0-4832 GCF_054778695.1 Actinocorallia lasiicapitis | reverse complement strand
GCTGCTGCTGCTCGCCGGCGGCGACGGCACCGCCCGCGACGTCCTGGCCTCGGCCGACGGTCCCGTCCTGGGGATCCCGGCGGGCGTCAAGGTCTACTCCGGCTGCTTCGCGATCAGCCCGTTCGCCGCCGGGACGACCGCCGCCGCGTTCACCGGCGCGACCGTCGAGGCGGAGGTCGTGGATCTGGACGAGGAGGAGTACCGGGCCGGACGGGTCGGCGCGCGGCTGCACGGCACCGTCCGGGTTCCGGCCGTCCCGCGGCGCCTGTCGGGCCGGAAGACCGGCTCGTCGCACACCGATCCCGCGACCGTCGAATCCATCGCGCGAGCTGCCGCCACACGGATGGTTCCGGAAGTCTCGTATCTGCTCGGTCCGGGGGGAACGACCCAGGCCGTGGGCCGTCTTCTCGGCCTGGAGACGTCACCGCTCGGTATCGATCTCGTCCGTGACGGCCGCCTGATCGCGAGGGACTTGTCAGAGCCCGAGATCTATGACTGGATTATGTACAACATCACATATGCCATTCTCTCGGTTCTCGGGGGACAGGGGTTCGTGATCGGCCGCGGCAACCAGCAGCTCAGCCCCCGCGTCCTGGCCCGGCTCAGCGGTCTGGAGATCCTCGCGACCCGCGAGAAGCTCGCCGCCCTGCACGGCCGCCCCCTGCTCGCCGACTCCGGCGACCCGGCCGCCGACCGGGCGCTCTCCGGCCACGTCCGGGTCGTCACCGGCCACCGCGAGACCACCCTGTACCGGCTCAGCTCAGCAAGCGAGGAAGCATGACCGTCCTGCAGCACAAGACCGCGATCGTCACCGGCGGAGCCTCCGGCATCGGCCGGGCGACGGCCCTGCTCTTCGCCCGCGAAGGCGCGAACGTCGTCATCGCCGATCTCGCCGACGCGACCGAAGTGGTCAAGGAGATCGCCTCCGAAGGCGGCCGCGCCGTCGCCGTCCGGGCCGACGTGTCCGACCCCGCCGACTGCGCCCGGATCGTCGCCGCCGCGCTCGACACCTACGGCGGGCTGCACGTGCTGTTCAACAACGCCGGGATCATCCGCCGCAGCACCGCCCTGGAGATCGAGCCGGAGGACTGGGACCGCGTGATGGCCGTCAACGTCAAGTCGGTCTACCTGATGTGCCGGGCCGCCATCCCGGTGATGACCGACGGCGGCTCCATCGTCAACACCGGCTCCGGCTGGGGCCTCAAGGGCGGCGGCAACGCCCTGTCGTACTGCGCGTCCAAGGCCGCCGTCGTCAACATGACCCGCGCCCTCGCGATCGACCACGCCCCCGCCGGCATCCGCGTCAACTCCGTCAACCCCGGCGACACCATGACTCCGATGCTCCGCGACGAGGCCCGCCAGCTCCAGGAGGACTGGGCGGCCTTCGAACAGGACGCCGCCGACCGCCCGATGGGCCGCGCCGGCGCACCCGAGGAGATCGCCTCGGCGGTGCTGTTCCTCGCCGGTGACGCCGCCAGCTACGTCACCGGGTCCGCGCTCGTCGTCGACGGCGGCGGGCTCGCCTGAACCCTGCTCCCCCCTTCACCCCCCACCGAAAAGGCACCGCGATGTACAAGAAGATCCTGGCCGTCCTCGCCGTCGGCCTCACCCCCGTCCTGGCCGCCTGCTCAGGCTCCGGCTCCACCGGAGTCACCGGCGCCGACGACGCCAAGGGCGGCAAGGTCACCCTCCGCTGGTCCACCTGGGGCTCCGCCGAGGACATGAAGGTGTTCGCGGCGTTCGAGAAGGACTTCGAGGCCCGCCACACCGACATCGACCTCAAACTGGAGCCGGTCGCCAAGTACGAGGACTACCACCCCAAGCTGCTCACCCAGCTCACCTCCAAGTCCGCCCCCGACGTCTTCTACGTCGGCGACGACAACATCGGGAAGTTCGTCGCCGCCGGGGTGCTCAAGCCCCTGGACGCCGACCTCGCGAGCCCGGAGTCCAAGGCCAAGCCCGCGGACTTCTTCGAGGGCATCTACGGCGGCGCGAAGAAGGGCGACGTCACCTACGGCGTCCCCAACGACACCAACCCCGAGGTCCTCTGGTTCGACAAGAAGGCCCTGGCCGCCGCCGGGATCACCGAGAACCCCGCCGACCTGTACGCGGGCGGCCAGTGGACCATGGCCAGGTACCTGGAGATGAACCGGAAGCTGAAGGCCGCGGGCAAGGCCGGTTCGATCTTCTGGAACTGGTACGGCTCGACCTACAGCGTGATCGCGGGCTACGGCGGCAAGGTCTGGGACGGTGGGAAGTTCGTCGCCACCACCGACCCCAAGTCGCGGGAGGCGCTCAAGACCCTCGCCGACGGCTACCGGGACAAGACCTTCCTGTCCGCCGACGAGCTGCCCGAGAGCAACTCGGCGAGCACCCAGTTCGTCCGGCACCGCGCCGGCTTCTACGCGGGCGGCCGCTGGGTCATCGAGACGGTGAAGAAGGGCGGCGACCTGCCCAACTACGACATCGTCCCGTTCCCGTCCGCCGACGGCAAGCCGATGCAGGGCGCCGTCGCCGCGTCCTACCTGTCGATCAACAAGGACACCGAGCACCCGAGGGAGGCGTTCACCTTCCTCAGCGAGTTCGTTAGCAAGGACGGCCAGCTCCTGCGGCTCAAGGGCGGCAGCGGCGTGCCGTCGGTGAAGGGCGCGGAGGCGATCGTCCTGGACGGCTACCCCGCCCACGCCCAGACCTTCCTCGACGTCCGCGACACCGGGTTCGCCAACTACCCCGACGAGGTGTCGGTCCCCGGCCTGACCGCCTCCATCAATGAGCACCTGATGAAGATCTGGGACGGCAAGGTCGACTTCGACAAGGGGCTCACCGAGCTCCAGGCGCTCGTCGACAAGGCCGCGCAGTGAGCAGCGCCCTGACCCGCAGCTCCCCGGCCTCTCCCGCCGCCCCCGCGCGCTCCCCGCGCGCGGCGTGGCGGCGGGAGGGCCGGTGGGCCGCCCTCTTCCTCGGTCCGCAGCTCTTGTTCCTGCTGGTCTTCCTGGTCGGGCCGCTGCTGTTCGCGCTCGGCCTGGCGTTCATGAAGTGGGACGGCCTCGGCGCGAAGTCCTGGATCGGGTTCGCGAACTTCTCGGCGCTCCTCCAGGACGCGAACTTCGGCCGCTCGGTGCTGAACACCGTGCTGCTGGCCCTGCTCACCGTCCCTTTCGGGCTGCTCATCGCGCTGCTGCTCGCCCTCGCCCTGCACGGCATCAAGGGCCGGACGGTCTACCGGGTGATCTACTTCCTGCCCGTCGTGACCAGTTCGGTGGCGGTCGCCGTCATCTGGCAGGTCATCCTGGCCCCCGACGGCGCGGGCATCCTCAACGGCACCGTCCAGAAGCTGTTCGGGTTCACCCCGCCCGACTGGCTCGCCAGCGAGACCTGGGTGATCGTCGCGATCGCCGTGGTGACGGTCTGGTCGTCGCTCGGCCTCAATGTGGTGATCTTCCTGGCCGGGCTGTCGACGATCCCGCCGAACATCCTGGAGGCCGCCCGGATCGACGGCGCGGGCCCGCTGCGCATGTTCCGCAGCATCTACCTGCCGATGCTGTCGCCGACCATCTTCTTCTGCACGGTCGTCTCGGTGATCAGCTCGTTCCAGGCGTTCGACCAGATCTACGTGCTGGTCAACCCCGCGCACAACGACGGCGCCCGCACGATCGTCTACCACGTCTACGAGCAGGGCTTCCGCAAGTTCGAGTTCGGCATGTCCAGCGCCGCCTCCCTCGTTCTGCTGGTGCTGACCCTGCTGGTGACCCTCGTCCAGTTCGGCGCGCAGAAGCGCTTCGTCCACTACGAATCCTGAGGCCCCCGATGACGACCAAGTGGAAGCAGGCCTCGCTCCACGCCGTGCTGATCCTCGGCGGCCTGGTGATGGTCTTCCCGTTCCTGTGGATGCTCACGACCTCGTTCAAGACCGTCCAGCAGAACATCGAGAGCCCGCTGGAGTGGTTCCCCGATCCGTGGCGTCCGGCCAACTACCGGGAGGTCGTGGACGCGGTGCCGATCGGGCGGGCCTACTGGAACAGCCTGTACATCGGCGCGGCGACCGTGGTGCTGACCCTGGTCACCTCGGCGATGGCCGCCTACGCGTTCGCGCGGATCCGGTTCCGCGGCTCCGGGCTGCTGTTCGGGTTGTTCCTCGCCACGCAGATGGTGCCCCAGCAGGTGATCATCGTCCCGTTGTACCTGCTGCTCGCGAAGCTGCATTTGATCGACTCGCACGCCGCGCTGATCCTGCCGGCGATCGCCAACCCGTTCGCGGTGTTCCTGCTCCGGCAGTTCATCCGCGCCGTCCCGGTCGAACTGGAGGAGGCCGCGCGGATCGACGGCGCCGGACGCTGGACGATCTTCTGGCGGGTCGTCCTGCCCAACATCAGGCCCGGTCTGTGGACCCTCGGCATCATCGTGTTCCTGGCGAGCTGGAACTCCTTCCTGTTCCCGCTGATCTTCCTCAACACGACCGAGCTGTTCACGGTCCCGCTGCTGCTCAGCTCGTTCTCCGGCCAGCACGGATCGACCGAGTTCGGGCTCACCATGGCCCTGTCGACGATCTCCGTGGTGCCGATGCTGATCGCGTTCCTGATCGGCCAGCGCAAGATCCTCAACAGTATGGCCATGTCGGGTCTCGGAGGCCGCTGATGCTCACCCTCGACCTGGTGGAGCGGCCCTTCACCGACCGCGGCTCCCGGCTGCTGGTGACGGCGGCCCCGGACGGCCTGACCATCGCCCGCGCCGAGTACGAGACCCCCCTCGCCGCGACGACGGTCCTGACCGGGCTGCGGCTGCACGCCGGCCACGGCCGCGAGCTGCCCGTCGTCTCCGCGCGACCGGCCGCG
>NZ_BAAGZI010000417.1:0-4832 GCF_054778695.1 Actinocorallia lasiicapitis | reverse complement strand
CTCCCTCCTCCGCACCCCCGAGGCACGCACCTGACCGCCGCTCGCTACGGACAAGATCCATAAGACACGGCCTAGCCGCGACCGTCAAAGGGCGAAAGGGCTGAGGAGACCGGAGTACGGCTTGGCGGGCGGCCGGGCGAACTCCCCCGAGCCCGCGGGGGTGAGGTGCTGGGCGGCGAGGGACTCGGCGAGCTTCACCGCGGCGGCGACACCGTCGATGACGGGCAGGCCGAGCGCCGCCGAAAGCGGACCACAGAACGCGGCCATACCCGCACAACCCAGAACAAGAGAGTCGGGACGGTCGGTGTCGCGGGCGAGACGGCAGGCCGCGGCGACGGGCTCGTAGGCGTCCTCGACGTCCAGGACGGGGACGTCGCACGCGTGGATTCCGGCGCAGGCGCGGTCGAAACCGTAGTGGTGGACCAGGTCGGTGGCCCGGCCGACGGTGCGGGCGAGAGTCGTGACGATGCTGAACGACCGGCCGAGCAGGGCCGCGGTGTGCAGGGCGGCCTGCGCGGTGCCCAGGACGGGCGCGGCCGCCAGTTCGCGGGCGGCGTCGAGACCGGGATCGCCGAAGCAGGCGATGACATAGCCGTCCGCGGGCGGCGCGGAGCCGATCGCGGCGAGGATCCCGGGGACGGCGAGCGCCTCGTCGTAGTGGCTTTCGATCGACGCGGGCCCCATCGGTGAGGTGATCGCCTCGATCGTCGTGCCGGGGGAGGCCACCGCCCGGGCGGTGCGGCCGATCAGGGCCGTCATCGTCCGGGCGGTGTTCGGGTTGATCACGAGAAGGCTGGTCATCCCGCGATCAGCGGCTTCCGTCGTTCCAGCAGGACGAGTGCGACGTAACCGGCGCCGCAGCCGATGAACCAGCTGTAGTCGGTGATCCAGGTGAGGTCGTGGGTGGTGACGTCGAGGTCGAGGAGGCCCTTCGGGATGAGCACCGAGGCGATCGAAAGGACGCCGGCGGCGACCGTCGCGTAGACGGCGTTCGGGTTGTAGCCGCGTTTGAAGAAGTACGGGCCCTGCGGGTCCATGGTGAACAGGGCGTCGACGTCGACCCGCTGCTTGGCGAGCACGTAGTAGCCGGCGATGAGGACGCCGAACAGCGGGCCGATCAGCGCGCCGAGGATGCCGAGCGTGTAGTGGATGGCGTCGGGGTCGGAGTACCAGTTCCACGGGGTGAGCAGCACCGAGCCGACCGCGGCGATCATCCCGCCGGTCCGCCAGCTGATCTTCTGCGGGGAGACGTTGGAGAAGTCGAAGGCCGGGGAGATGAAGTTGGCGACGATGTTGATGCCGACCGTCGCGATGACGAAGGTGAGCCCGCCGAGCAGGATCGCGAAGGTCGAGTCGATGGCCTGGACGGTCACGATCGGGTCGGTCATGAGCGTCCCGAACACCGGGACGGTCGCCGACGCGGTGAGCACCGTCAGGATCGAGAAGAACAGGAAGTTGACGGGCAGCCCGAGAAGATTGCCCCGTTTGACGGCGTCGAACGACCGGCCGTACCGGGAGAAGTCCCCGAAGTTCAGCATCGGCCCCGAGAAGTAGGAGACGACCAGCGCGATCGCGCTGAGCATCGTGGTGATCGACGCGCCGAACCCGAGCGACTTGCCCTCCGAAAGGTCGAGGCTGATGTTGCTCCAGCCCGCCTTCGCGATGAGGTAGCCGCACAGGACCAGCATGACGACGTAGACGGCGGGCCCGGCCCAGTCGATGAACCGCCGGATCGCCTCCATGCCCTTCCAGAAGACCATCGCCTGCGCGACCCAGAGGATCGCGTACGCGATGTAGCCGAGCGGCGAGAGCCCGAGGAACGTCGAGTCGTTGAGGTTCGCGGTCGACGGCCAGAACTTGAGGAAGATGATGATCAGGGACTGGGACGCCAGGAACGTCTGGACGCCGTACCAGGCGATCGCGATCAGACCGCGGATGATCGCCGGGATGTTCGCGCCGAGCACCCCGAAGATCGCCCGGTTGATCACCGGGTAGGGGACGCCGGTGACCTGCGACGGCTTCGCGACGAGGTTGCAGAACGCCTGGACGATCAGGATGCCGACGAGCAGGGAGATCAGCACCTGCCAGGACGCCAGGCCGAGGGCGAACAGGCTGCCCGCCGTGACGTACCCGCCGACGCTGTGCACGTCGGACATCCAGAAGGCGAAGATGTTGTAGGTCGACCAGGTCTGCTTCTCCAGCGGGGCCAGGTCTTCGTTGGTGAGTCGGGGGTCGCGTTCCGGAGTGGGAACGGGCGGGGCCGCTTCTACGGACATGCTGCTTCCCTGGGGGTATGGTGCGTTTGCACACGGGCGCAGGTGTTAAGCCATCGCTTAACAAGTGTGAATCTAGGACTGGACGGACGGCGCGTCATTTCCCGGAGGTAAAACCCCTGTGACGAACCTCGACGCCCTGGGCAGCGAGGCCCTCGGGGCACGTCTCAGGGAGCTGCGCGAGCAGTCGGGGCGGTCGCTCCGCTCGCTGGCCAAGGATCTGGGGATCTCGCCGAGCGCCGTCTCGCAGATCGAACGGGGCTCGATGCGGCCGTCCGTCAGCCGGTTGATCGCCTATGTGACGGTGCTGGGCGTCCCGCTGTCAGCGGTGTTCGAGACCATGGTCGAGAAGCCGGTCGACGGGCCGCAGGGCATCGCGATCCGGCGTTCGTGGGAGGTCGCGCCGATCCTGCTGGACGGCGGGGTCCTCTTCCGGCGGCTGTCGCCCGTGGCGACACCCGGTGTCGAGTTCTTCGAGTCGACCTACCCGCCGGGCGCCGCCTCCGACACGCACGGCCAGCTCCTCAAGCACGACGGCTACGAGATCGGCACGGTCGTCTCCGGTGAGCTGACCATCGAGTTCGAGCGGGAGGTCGTCACCCTGTCGGCCAACGACTCGATCACCTTCCCCTGCGAGCGTCCCCATCTGATCAGCAACCGCTCCGACGAGGTGGCGGCCGTCGCGACCTGGCTGATCGTCCATCCGTAGGTAAAGTCTCAAACCGGTATGAATCCCCTTCCCAGCCAGGGTTTTCGCCTGCTGATGAGGTGCCGCGCCGCGAAAAACGGGTAAGTGCTCGCGGGGCGTGTGCTAAGGTGAGGGAAGTTAATTGTGGTTCCCATAAGCTTATTTATGCGCCCCGCAGGCATCTGGTTCGCGGTGGCGCATTTTGTTTTATGGGTTACCGGGGGTGAAGGAGAGAAAAATGGCTACCGGTACTGTCAAGTGGTTCAATTCCGAAAAGGGCTTCGGCTTCATCGAGCAGGACGGCGGCGGCGCTGACGTGTTCGCCCACTTCTCGAACATCGCCGCGCAGGGCTTCCGTGAGCTCCAGGAGGGCCAGAAGGTCTCCTTCGACATCACGCAGGGCCAGAAGGGCCCGCAGGCCGAGAACATCGTTCCGGCCTAATCAGCTTCACCTTTCGCGGGGGTTCGGACCGTCAAGGTCCGGGCCCCCGCGGACTTGTTTCCCCCACCTGGTTCGTACTTGGGTCTCCTCGATACGTGCCGCGAGGAAAGGCCTTATTTCATGACACGTGCAGCTCAGCGCCGGACAAAACCGGCTAAATCATCTGCGAAAAGCCGTCCGGAGGCTACGGGCGGAGAATTCGCGATGCCCGTGAACACCGTGCCGCCGCTGCCCGCCGTCGAAGAGTTCGCGGCGATGGGACTGCCCGCCGCGCTGCTCACGACACTCCAGAAGCAGGGGCTCGACGCCCCGTTCCCGATCCAGGCCGCGACGCTCCCCAACGCGCTCGCCGGCCGCGACGTCCTCGGCCGCGGCCGCACCGGCTCCGGCAAGACCCTCGCGTTCGGGCTCGCGCTCCTCGCCCGGATCGCCGGAAAGCGTGCTGAACCGGGCAGGCCGCTGGCGCTCGTCCTGGTGCCGACACGAGAGCTCGCCCAGCAGGTCACCGACGCTCTGACGCCCTACGCCGACGCCGTCAAGATCCGGCTCACGACCGTGGTGGGCGGAATGTCCATCGGACGGCAGGAGTCGTCGATCGGGCGGGGCTGCGAGGTCGTCGTCGCGACGCCCGGCCGGCTCGCCGATCTGATCGACCGCCGCTCCGTCCGGCTCGACCAGGTCGGGATCACCGTCCTGGACGAAGCCGACCAGATGGCCGACATGGGCTTCCTGCCGCAGGTCACCCGGCTGCTCAACCAGGTCAGGCCGGACGGGCAGCGGATGCTGTTCTCGGCCACGCTCGACCGGAACGTCGACCGGCTGGTCCGGCAGTTCCTCGACGACCCGGTCACCCACTCCGTCGACCCGTCGGCCGGGGCCGTCACCACGATGGAGCACCATCTGCTGCACGTCTCGGACGCCGCGAAACTGGACACGACCCTCCATATCGCCGCCCGCGAAGGCCGGACGATCATGTTCGTGGGGATGAAGCACGCCGCCGACCGGCTCACCAAGAAGCTGCTGGCCAGCGGAGTCCGCGCGGCGGCCCTGCACGGCGGCAAGTCGCAGCCGCAGCGCAACCGCTGCCTCGAGCAGTTCCGGACGGGCGAACTGAACGTCCTGGTCGCGACCAACGTCGCCGCCCGCGGCATCCACATCGACGGCCTCGACCTGGTCGTCAACATCGATCCGCCGACCGACCACAAGGACTACCTGCACCGCGGTGGCCGCACGGCCCGCGCCGGCGAGTCCGGCACGGTCGTGACGCTCGTCACTCCGGCCCAGCGCCGTGAGCTGGCCGCGCTGATGCGCGCCGCCGGCATCACCCCGGTTGAGACGAACGTCGCGCCCGGTGACGCGGCCCTCACCGACATCACGGGCGCCCGTCCGCCGTCGGGCACCCCGGTCGTCCTGGCTCCGCGCCCGGCCC
>NZ_BAAGZI010000416.1:0-4848 GCF_054778695.1 Actinocorallia lasiicapitis | reverse complement strand
CCGGAGCAGCCGCCGACGACGGCGGCCTCGAGGGCGATGACGGCGACCAGACCCGCGGGGACTCCGCGGCCGGGCGGCCGTGGCGGGGCGGGGACGAACTGGGGCTGGCCGGGCTGGGGGTACACGCGCGCTCCTGTGGGTCGACGGCTACGCAACATCGACGTGGCGGCCTCGGCTCTGGTTGACCGGAGCCCAGCGGACGTTGCGGAACTGAAGCCTCGGTCGGCCTCGCGGTGTCGGGGAGGTCACGACGGGCCTGCTGAAGGGGCGGGTTAGGGTGGGAGGCTGTTGATTTAGGGGGTTTGTGTGGGTTGGCGGGGTTTTGTTGCGGTTGGTTCCTTGGTGGTGGTCGCGGGGTGCGGGAGTGAGAAGGCCGCGGGACCGCAGGAGGGCGGGGCGCCGGGGGACGCGCAGACGTTGATCGCGGCAGCGGTGCCCGCAGGGACCTCGTACACGGCCGAAGTGGAGAGCATGGTCGTGCTGCCGGGGCGGACGACCGAGCAGATCGTGCGCAAGGTGCAGGTGGGGGCCGGGGAGCGGCCCGCGTACCGGGTGGTCAGCAAGGGCGGCGAGGTGCGGTCCGTCGACGGGCGGACGTATGAGAAGCGTGCCGGGAAGGGCTGGCGGCGGGTCAAGCTCAGCGCCGAGCAGGCGCATGTCGAGCCGACCGTCGGCGAGCAGCTCGCCGACGCCCACGGCCTGACCTCGACGGCCACCCAGATGAACGGCGCGAACGCCACCAAGATCGTCGGCCTGCTGCCGCTCCGCGCGTTCTTCCCGAAGGGCTCCCCGCAGGCCAAGGCGGCCGTGACGCTCGCCGGGCAGGGCTGGGCCGATCTTCCGTTCACCCTCTGGCTCGACGACGCCGGCCACCCGCGCCTGCTGACGTTCCGCAGCGACCCCGCCGCGCCCTACGTCATCCAGAAGACCGCCACCTACACGATCCCCGCCGGCCCGCTCACCATCAAGGCCCCCCTGCACTGACCGAACGGCGACGGCGGGCTCCCCCGCAGGAAAGCCCGCCGTCACTCGAAGGTCAGTTGTGCGCGTGGAGCGCCTCGTTGAGGCCGCCCCACGAGCCGGACCGGGCGACGAGCTCGACCGTCCCGGTGGTGCTGTTCCGGCGGAACAGGACGTTCGACGCCCCCGACAGCTCCAACGCCTTGACGATCTTGCCGTCCGGGAGGGTCACCCGGGTTCCGGCCGTCACATAAAGCCCCGCCTCGACGACCGAGTCGTCGCCGAGCGAGATCCCGACGCCCGCGTTCGCGCCCAGCAGGCAGCGCTGCCCGACCGACACGACCTGCTTGCCGCCCCCGGACAGAGTCCCCATGATCGACGCGCCGCCGCCGATGTCGCTGCCGTCACCGACCACGACCCCGGCGCTGATCCGGCCCTCGACCATGGAGTTGCCGAGCGTCCCGGCGTTGAAGTTGACGAACCCCTCGTGCATGACGGTCGTTCCGGCGGCGAGGTGCGCGCCGAGCCTGACCCGGTCGGCGTGCGCGATCCGGACGCCGGTGGGGGTCACGTAGTCGGTCATCCGCGGGAACTTGTCGATCCCGAAGACGGCGAGCTGCCCGCCCTCGGCCCGGACGGCGAGCCGCGCCGCCTCGAGCCGTTCGACGGGGGTCGGCCCGATCGACGTCCACACGACGTTCGCGAGATGCCCGAAGATCCCGTCGAGGTTCAGCCCGTGCGGCTTGACCAGGCGCAGGCTGAGCAGGTGGAGCCGCAGGTAGACGTCGTGCGCGTCGAGCGGCGCGTCGTCGAGGGACGCGATCGTGGTGCGGACCGCGATCACTTTGACGCCGCGCCGGGCGTCGGCGCGGACGGCGGCGGCCAGCTCGCCGGCCTCGCCGTCGGAGAGCTCGACCGTCCCGGCCGCACCCCCGCTGGCGAGGGTCGGGGCGGGGAACCAGGTGTCCAGGACGGTTCCGTCTTCGGCGATGGTGGCGAGGCCGACGCCCACGGCGCCGGAAAGGGTTTCAGAGCTCACGGACGGCAAGATTACCGTCCCGGTCAGAACGGCCCCTTCTGCCAGGGCCCCCAGATCGCGAACGTCAGTCCGGTCTTCGACTGGACGTTGACGAACAGGGTCTTCCCGCCGGGCCCGAACGTCGATCCGGCGAATTCGGCGCCCGGATCGCCCTTGACCGGATGCATCTGCGCGAACGTGAACACTTTGCCCTTGAGGGTCAGGCCGCGCAGGAAGTTGCGGCCGTTGCCGTCCTCGCAGAGCACGAGGGTGCCGCGCGGGCTGTGCGTGATGTTGTCGGGCAGGTCGAGCTGTTCGCGGCTCTTGGATTCGACGACCAGTTTCAGCCGTCCGGTGCGGGTGTTGTACGCCCAGACCTGTCCGCGTCCGTCCCCGAATCCGCTGGGTGCCGGTTTGGTGACGTTCGCCCCGCCCTGGGTGGAGACGAAGTACACGACGTCCTTCTGGAAGACCGCTCCTTCGAGCCGTGCGAACACCGCGCCGCCCGCGTCGTGTCCCTGCCGGGCGACGTACTGGATCGCCTCGTCGTTGGACGGTTTGAACGCGAAGGTGGGATCCGGGTCGTCGACGTCGACCCAGGTCGTCTCGTAGGTCGCGCCCGGCTTCTGATGTTTGTAGAGCTTCGCCCTGGGCTTCCCCTTGACGGCCAGCATCTGCAGCCGTCCGCCGTCGAGCAGCCGTCCCTCGGTGACGGGATGCTTCGGCGGGAGATACCGGTAGAAACCCGACGCGAACGCGAAGTCGTCCTCGGTCAGATAGAGGTAGCCCGTCCGCGGATCGAGCGCGACGGACTCGTGCGCGAACCGCCCCGCCTTCGTGATCGGCTCCCCGACCCCGACCTCGAAGATGTAGCCGTGCTTCTCCTTGAGCTTGGAGTTGTCGCCGCCGGTGTGGTCGTTGCCGACGTCGGGGCCGTTGACGGTCTCCTCGCACGTCACCCAGGCGCCCCACGGCATCCGGCCGCCCGAGCAGTTGCCCATCGTCCCGTTCAGTGAGACGGCGCTGCGCAGCACCTTCCCCTGACCGTTCACCTTCAACGTGCAGGTGCCGCCGCCCGCCGCCGGGTCGTACGCCTTCGTGACGTCGCCGAACGCGCCGACCGGCCCGTACACCTCATGGTTGCGGACCAGGACCGTCGCACCGTCGGACGCCTTGAAGGCCCCCATTCCGTCGTGTTTGCCCGGTGTCTTGTAGCCGTCCGAAAGGCGAGATCCGGTCGGGTTGAACGAGCGGTAGTGGAAGCCCTTCGGCAGATGCAGCCGGACCTTGCCGTCCCGCAGATCCTTCACCGGGGAAAGCCGGCCATAACCACTGATCTTGGCGCCGGCGTAGGCGGCGACGCCGTCGAACGGCCCGGCCAGCGCGGCGGCACTCGCCGCGCCGGTCGCCAGGAGAAACCCGCGTCGATCCATCTTCGGAACACCATCCTTCGGGAGCTTCGGTCACTCTAAGACGCGAGAACCGCTGGGAAGGTTGGTCCGAAATCCCGCTGACGTGCCGAAGGGGAACCTCTGGGCCGTTCCGGACGTCAAAGAATGCATGGCCCAGCCGTTGCCGCCCGACCGGGTAGACGCGATCCTCAACTCCGCGATCGTCCAGTATGTGGGATTCGGTTGGCGGATCGAGAGCCGCTACCGCGACCAGGCCGTGCTGGTGAAGGGCGGCACCGCCAACCACGCGCTGCACGCCCTCGCGACTTTCTTCCTGTGCGGGCTCTGGCTGCCGGTCTGGGTCGCGGTCATGATCGGCGACTCGCCGAAACGCGTCGTGCTCACCGTCGACGCCTACGGGCAGATCCACGCGGGCGGCGCGCCGTTCGCGGTGCCCGCCGCGCCCCGCTTCAACGGCAACCAGCACGCGATCGCGATGGCCAACATGCGCCGTGAGCTGCGCCGCCAGTCCCGTGAGCTGGCCCGCGACGTCATCCTCGCCCGCGATCTGCGGATCGGCCGCCCCGATCTGCCGCGCCACTATGACGACGGCGGGCTCATCGACGTCAACCACGTCCCGGCCCAGGCGCTGACGGTCATCACAGGGATCACCCCGTCGATGGCCGAGCACATCGTCAAGATCCGCGAGACGGTCACGGGGTTCCACTCCGCGGAGGAGCTTTCGGCCGTGGCCCAGCTCCCGCCGCATCTGACCCCGGAGATCGTCGAATACGGGATCTTCCTCCCGTAACGGGCTCAGTGCCGGACGCGCCAGCCGTGCGCGTCCATCAGCACCGCGGCGACACGGGCGAACAGCTCGCCGGGCAGCACCGCCCCTTCTCGCCGCAGGTCGTCCTCGGCGAGGGCGAACACCCGGTCCAGCCGCAGGTAGGACGGCCGTCCGGCGCGATCCCACGGGCCGACGCCCAGGTCCAGGGCCTCGTCGTGCGGTTTGCTGGTGAGCTGCAACGCCAGCAGCAGCTTGCGGTGCCGCCCGATGACGAGCAGCGGCCGGTCCTTGCCCTGGCCCGGGTCCTCCTCGAACGGCACCCAGGCCCAGACGACCTCGCCCGGATCCGCCAGCCCGTCCAGTTCGGGCGAGTACTCGAGCCCCGCCACCTGCTCCACCGAGAAAACCTCACGAACACCCATCAGCGGAGCATAACCACCTGGCGACCTCGGTAGGGTCGCACCAGAATCCGCGCCAAATGCCGGATTTGCTATGGTGCTGGCGATCGTTGCCGTGGCAATGGACGACGGAGGTGACCCCCGTGGCTCTCCCGCCCGACTATCCGCTTCCCCGTGTCGCGTCCCTGCGCGCCCCGCACCCCGACCTGCTCCCGCCCGAGCCGCCGTCCGCACCCGTCGCGCCGCCCTCCCCGACGGCCGCGATCACTCCCCGCCAGGCTCCGCGCCGCC
>NZ_BAAGZI010000415.1:0-4849 GCF_054778695.1 Actinocorallia lasiicapitis | reverse complement strand
ACCAAGGTGGCATGCCCCCACCCTCTCAGGTGATTGAACTCCGGAACCCACTCAAGATCTAGGCATGTAGTACTAGGCCCCTCCCAAACGGCCGATACCCCACCCCTCGACGCCACCTCGTCTAAAAGAGCCGCGTCCAGGCTTCCGACATGGCGAGACCACCGACCGGCCTCGACCACAGCCACGACCGTCCCGGCCTACGCCACGCGGCCCGTTAGGCACCCCCCAAACAGCCGATCCACCACACCTCGACGCGACCTCGCTCGCTCGGCCTTAAGCCGTCCCGCCAGCCCCTGAGGCCCCGACTCCTTGATCGCCTCGACCTGCGGCGTGTCGCCCGTCCCGTGCGTCTCGAACGGTCGATCCGCCGCAGCTCGACGCGATCTTGCTCGCTCGGTCTTTAAGCCGTTCTGGCAGCCCTTGAGGCCCCGGGCTTCCTGATCGTGTCGAGCTGCAGCGTTTCGCCTGTTCCATGCGTCTCGAACGGTCGATGCGCAGGCGGGTCGAGTGTCCGGGCCGCTGGGTGGGGTGTGCTGAGTTGGTTGGTGGGCGGGGTTCAGTGGAATTCGTGGATGAGTTCGATCGGGCCGATGAGGTGGGTGTTGAGCTCGGGGAGGTCGTCGGCCGGGATCCAGAGTTCCAGGATGGTGCGGCCGCCGGCTTGGCGGACGGGGTAGCGGGCCAGGAAGGACGACTTCACCGCGAAGCGGGTGACGAAGCCCGCGCCGTCGTGTTTGACGTTCCAGTCCCGGGCGATTTTGATCGCGTACTCCTCGTTGAGGACGGGGTAGAAGATCGGCTGCTCGGGCAGGCGGGGTGGCCAGGCGCGCCACTGGAGGGCGCGGACGAGGTCCAGCTCCTTCGGGCCGGTCGGGCGCCACAGGGTCGTCGTCGCGACGTCGGCGGTCATGAGCGCGGATCGCTTTCTCGGGGAGCGGAGGGCCTGGACGGCGGACGCTACCGGACGAATCGGGCGCGGTCGATCGGGTTTCGCTCCTGGGTGATCAGTGCGAAACCCGCACTTGTCGACGGGGAACGGACGGAGATCCCGGTCGGCGGCAGGTGCGGAGGCCGGTCCTTGATCGCCTCGAGCTGCGGCGTGTCGCCCGTCTCGTGTGTCTCGAACGGTCGACTTGCCACACCTCGACGCGATCTTGTCTAAAAGGGTCGCGTTCAGGCTTCCGGATGGCGAGGCCATCGGCTGGGCTCGACCGCGGCCATGATCGTCTCGACCTGCGCCATGTGGTCCGTTTGGCGCGTCTCGAACGGTCGATTTGCCGCAGCTCGACGCGATCTTGCTCGCTCGGTCTTTGAGTTGTTCCAGCAGGCCGGGGGGCTTGGGTTCTTGATCGGGTCGGGCTGCGGCGTGTCGCCGGTTTCGCTGGTCTCGAATGGGCGACACGCCGCAGGTCGGCGGGATCATGTGTGGGCGGTGAGGTGTTCCGGGATCAGGTACTCGGCTTGGTCGGGTGGGTGGGGTGTGGACGGTGGGTTGGGTGGGGTGCTTATTGCGGTGTGGTCTTTGCGTTGAGGGAGCGCATGATGAGGGGCCAGGCGGTGTGGAGTTCGGGGATCCATTCGGGCCAGGCGTGCCAGCCGTTGCCGTAGATGTGGGCCGTTACCGGGATTTTCAGGGTGCGGAGGCGGGAGATGAAGGACTGGTTCATACGGCCGATGAGGACTTCGCTGAGCTGGCTGAAACGCCACTGGCCGCCCGGCGGGGTCAGGGGGCCGTTCATACCGGTCGTCCCGGACGAGACGTACAGGCCCGTTCCGCGGAGCTTCGACGCCTGGACGTAAGGGTCGTGGGCACGCCAGTTGGCGTCGTCCTTGCCCGGGACGCCGAAGATGCGGAACGCGTCGGGGCCGAAGCCGAGCAGGTTCACCGTGACGAGGAAAGCCTGCATCCCGTCCATCGTCAGATGGGTCGAACCACTGAACGAAGCCGCATACGTGTACATCCCCGGATGGCGTGCGGCATACGACATCGCGCCCTGCCCGCCGGAGGAGACGCCGAGCACCGCCCGCTTCCCGCTCGCCCGGTAACCGCCCAGCATCTTCACCAGTTCGACGGTGTGGAAGGTCTCCCAGCGGGGCGTCCCGCCTTTGCCGTCGTTCCACCAGTCGGTGTAGCTGCCGTTGATCCCGCCGGTCGGCATCGCCACGATGACGTCCCACTGCGCGGCGAGTTTCGCGATGTCGGTCTCCCTGGTCCACGACGTGTAGTCGTCGCGCCCGCCCTGCAGTGCGTAGACCACCGGCCAGGTGCGTTGCGCGGTCCGGCTCCAGCCGCGCGGCAGCAGCACCCGGGTGGTGACGTCCGCGCCGATGTTCGGCGACCGCCACGTCAGGTCGACGGTCGTCTTGTTCAACCATTTCTCGGTGACCTTCCCCGCGGCGGCGGGCGGGGCGGGAAGCAGCCCCGTCAGCAGGGTGAGGAGCAGGGCGAAGGCGGTCAGCAGGCGTTTCATCCGTCGTTCTTTCTGGCGAGGATCCGGTAGGCGTTGCTGTTGTGGCGTTTCAGCGGAACGGTGAGCAGGTCGAGCAGGATCGCGGCGCCCATGAGCGGTGCGGCCAGCGCCATCGTGGCGAGGACCCCGGCGTACTCGCGGCGTCCCGGCACGCGGGGCCACCACGGCCGGTCGACGTCGAGCCCGAGCAGGTTCAGCACGGCGGCCGCCGAAGCGACGAAGTCGGGCCCCTGGTCGGCCTCCCTGCGCTCCTGCGCGATCACTTCGAAGCCGCGGTCGGTGAGCGCGGTCCGCAGGTTGCCGAGCGGGATCAGATGCAGGTGCTGCGGGGCCAGCCACGGCACCCAGAACCCGCCCAGCACCCGGGCGAACCACGATTCGGGGTCGGGCAGTTCGATAAGCAGATGCCCGCCGGACGGCAGCAGCTTGGTGACCGAGTCCAGCTCCGCGAGCGGATCATGGGTGTGTTCCAGGTAGTGGTGCATACTGACGACGTCGTACTGTCCGGCCAGCTCAGGGGCGGCTTCGATCAGTTCGCTCCGGAATCCCCGGTCGAGCCAGCCGCGCTGCTCGCCCTCCAGGACGGCCACCCCGAAGTCGAGCCCGTCGAACCTGGTCCTGGGCATCACGGTCCGGGCGACCCGGCAGAAATGCCCCTTCCCGGTGCCGACGTCGAGCCACGCTTCCGGCTCCGTCACCCGCCGGACCATCGCGGCGCGCGCCAGATACCACGACGTGTTCGACGCGAGGATCCGCTCCGCGAGCACATCGCCGAGCCCGTCGTAGACGTCCTTGTAGTAGAACGCCAGCCCTTCGTCCGTGACGCGCGGATTCTGGAAGACGTGCCGGCACCGCAGACACCGTTCCAGGGTGAACCGTCCCGGTTTGCCCTGCAGGATGTCCCAGGTCCTGACCTGCCGCCGCAGTTCCGGCGCACCGCACCACGGGCACACCTCCGAACGTTCCCTGACGAACCGCTCGACCCCGCGGTCGATCTCCTCCCGGTACCAGCCGCGCGCCTCCTCCCGCGCCGCGATCAGCCGCTGCTCCCACGGGGTGCGCGGCGCCCGCAACGTCCGGACGATCGACAGCGGCGTGTACAGGAGCCGGGTCGCGCAGACCCGCCACAGATCACGCGGCGTGACCGGGGTTCCCGCGAACACCAGCAGCGGCAGCAGGCAGTACCCGACGGCCAGGGCGAGCCCCGCGAGAGGCGCGACCGCGATCCCGCCGAGCACGAGCAGGTAGCCGGCGGCCGCCGCGAGCAGGGTCTGCGGCAGCGAGAGGGTCTGCGGAAGGACGAACACCATCGCCCGCATCCGGGCCCGCCGGAAAGCCGTCTGGTCCTGCCCCCGGAAGTCGGCGACGACGATGTCTGCCTCACCCGTGTAGAGCTTGAGCCGCACGGTCATCGCGCTCAGCTCGTCGGGGTCGTAGGCGTCTTTCTCCACCATTCCCGCCTGCCGTGCCGCCTCCCGGGAGACGAGCACCGCATGGCACGCGCCGCGCCCCATTCCGAAACGGTCCTGACGGTAGTCCGCGAAGTTCAGATGACGGGCCAGATCGAGGATCCCGTCGAACGGAAGGTCGCGCGGCAGGAGGTCGACCAGCCCGAGGCCGTTGTCCCGCGCGTGCTGTTCGGCGGCCCGCCGCACCTCCACCGGGACGGTCACCCCGACGGCCGTGAACAGCACGAACGCCGGATCGTCGGCCCCGCCGGGCGCGGCGGGGGAGAGCGGCCGCAGGGTCCGCAACCGGGCCCGCAGCCGCCACGCGTTGGCCGCCATGAGAACGGCGAGGATGGCGAGGGGAATCATTCGGGGATCCGGTGGAGGGCAGGCCGACAAGAGCGTCCGCGAGGACGCGGGAATTGAGTTTTCACCGCGGAACAGTCTTTCTCTCGTGAGATAGGAAGGGAGCGGAAAGGCCGTCACACTTCGGGGCTATGGAGATCAAAGTCCTGGACGAGGAACGGCTGAGCGACAGGCTCAGAAAATTGACGGTCCACGCGGGCTCCGTCGACGACGGTGAACTGTCGGTCCATGTGCTGCTCCCGCACGGCTGGACCGAGAACGCCGCCCGCACCTGGCCGCTGCTCACCCTCCACCACGGCGGCCTCGACGATTCGACCTCGTGGCTCGCCCACACGGGCGTCGCCGAGCTCAGCCGCGACGACGACGTCCTGATCGTCATGCCGGACGGCGGCAGGTTCGGCGGCTACGCCGACTGGCGGGACGGCCCGCAGTGGCAGACCTTCCATCTTGACCAGGTCTTCGAGCTGATGCGCGCCCGCTACGGGGCGGCGCCGGTCCGGGCGGTCGCCGGGGTGTCCGGCGGCGGTTACGGCGCGCTGCTCGGCGCGGCGTCCCGCCCGGGGA
>NZ_BAAGZI010000414.1:0-4865 GCF_054778695.1 Actinocorallia lasiicapitis | reverse complement strand
CGACCCAGCCGCCGAAACCCGCGCCGACCCACACACCGCGGCCCGCGCCGGACAGCCCCGCCAAGGACCCCGTCACGCCCGCACCGACGCCGCCCGCCAAGCCCACGCCGCCCGCCAAGGACGACGAAGACGGCGAGAAGAAGGGCCTGTGCCTCGGCGTCCTCGACAAGCTGCTCGGCTGCCTGCTCCCCGGGATCCTGGGGTAGCTCAGCCCTGGTAGTCGTCGATGAGCTGGGTGAGGACGGCGGTGTAGTGCGTCATGATGCGTTCGAGCTCGGCCTTGTCCGCGATGTCGAGGAGATCACGTTCCAGCAGCACGAAATCGCAGCGGCTCTCCCAGTCCCTGATCACCTCGGGATCAGGGAAGAGCTTGAGCCGCTCGCGGCTGGCCTCGCCGAGGTACCAGCACGCGACGTCCCTGAGCAACCTGCTCGCAGCGTCGACCATGGTCCGTTGGTGTCCGGCGGACGGGCCGGGGAAACCCGACCCGTCGCAAGATCATGGTCAGCCCTGCCCCAAGATCATCCCTTGTAGGCGAGAATCTGGTCCCATTTCCCGGGCCGGTACTCCAGGGCGGCGATCCGGCGGAGCTGCTCGCGGTCGCCGTGGAACGCCCGCATCGACTCGGCGACGGTGACGCCCCGCTCGGGCCGGAACTCGACCGTCACGGGATCGCCCGCGCCGATCTCGCCGGGCTCCAGCACGCCGAAGTAGGCGCCGGGACGTCCCGCGTCGGCGAACCGCTTCACCCAGCCCCGCTCGTCCAGCCACGCCTTGAACTTCGCGCACGGCACGCGCGGCCCGCGCACCTCCAGCAGGACGCCGCCGACGCGCCACCGCTCGCCGAGGAACGCGCCGTTCGGGTCCGTTCCGAGCAGGGTCAGGTTCTCGCCGAACCGGCCGGACGGCAGCTCCCGGCCGAGTTCGCGCTCCCAGAAGTCGAGGTCCTCCCGCGCATAGGCGTAGACGGCCTGGTGGGGCCCGCCGTGGTTGTTCAGGTCGGCCTGCTCGTCACCGGCGAACCCCAGCTCACCGACCGCGACCCGGCCGGCGGCGGCCCGCTTGTCGATGGCCGACGGACCCCACTCGACGTCCTGGATCGTCCCGATGTTCACCGAAAGCACGCTTCCCATGGCTTCACCCTAATATCAGAGCCGTTCGAGGATCGTGGCGTTGGCCAGGCCGCCCGCCTCGCACATGGTCTGCAGGGCGTAGCGGGCGCCGCGCTCCTCCATCGCGTTGACGAGGGTCGTCATGATGCGGGCGCCGCTCGCGCCGAGCGGGTGGCCGAGGGCGATCGCGCCGCCCTTGACGTTGACCTTCGCCGGGTCGGCACCCGTCTCCCTGAGCCAGGCCAGGACGACGCTCGCGAACGCCTCGTTGACCTCGAACAGGTCGATGTCGGCCAGGTCGAGATCGGCGCGGCGCAGCACCTTCTCCGTCGCGGGGATGACGCCGGTGAGCATGAGCAGCGGGTCGGAGCCGGTGACGGCGAAGCTGTGCAGCCGCGCCTTGGGGGTGAGGCCGAGCCGGGCGGCGTGCTCGGAGGTGGTGATGAGGAGGGCGGCGGCGCCGTCGTTGATGGGGCTGCTGTTGCCGGCCGTCACCGACCAGTCGATCTGCGGGAAGCGTTCGGCGTAGCCGGGGTCCTCGAACGCGGGCCGCAGCGCCGCCAGGGCGTCCAGGCTGGTGCCGGGACGCACCGACTCGTCGGCGAGCACTCCGTCGATCGGGAGGATCTCCTTGGCGAACGACGCGGCGGCCGCCTTGACGTGCGAGCCGAGCGCGAACTCGTCCTGCTCGCGGCGGGTCAGCCCCCATTTGGCGGCGATGAGCTCGGCGCTGACGCCCTGCGGGACGAGCCCTTCGGGGTACCGCTCGGCGACGCCGGGCCCGAACGGGTCCTTGCCCGCCGGGACGTTCGACCACATCGGCACCCGGCTCATCGACTCCAGCCCGCTCGCCACGACCAGGTCGTAGGCGCCGGAGAGGACGCCCTGCGCCGCGAAGTGCACGGCCTGCTGGGACGAGCCGCACTGCCGGTCGATCGTGGTGGCCGGGACGGACTCGGGCAGCCCGGCCCCGAGCCAGGCGTACCTGGTCGTGTTCATGGCCTGCTCGCCGACCTGGTCGACGGTGCCGGAGATGACGTCGTCGACGAGGGCCGGATCGATCCCGGCCCTGTCCATCAGCGCCCGATAAGTCCGGCCGAGCAGGTCGACGGGGTGGATTCCGTGCAGCGAGCCGCCCGGCTTCCCCTTGCCGACCGGGGTCCTGACGGCTTCGACGATCACTGCGTCCCGCATGGCGGGCCTCCTCACCCAGGGGGTTCTTATACGAACGATCGTACTGTTTGTTGCCCTGAAGATAAGAGTGAGGTAAACCACATTCCTTATTTCGTCGGACGCGCTGGACAGGGGAGGCGTGATCGGTTCGTCCTGTCTAGGATCGTCGCGTCCTGAACGGGCTTCGAAATCGGGGGTTGCGATGGGCAGGTCATGGACCGGAAGGCAGACTCTGCGCCCACGCTGGCGCTGCACGCATGAGCGGATGCCGCTCGGCGCCGCGTACGATCCGGACACCTACCGGCTCGTTCCGGCCGAGCCTTCGCTCACCCTTGAGCAGCTCGCGGCGGCGGCCGACCCGCTCGGCGGGCACGGCTGGCGTTCGGCCGCCGGGCTGGTCTGGAACCGGGAGGAGTTCCTGGACCTGCAGTGGGTGGCGGACTGGGCGGCCGACTACGAGGCCGGCGAACGGTACTGCTGGTCGATCTTGGAACGGTACGGCGACTTCATCCCGGCCGACCTCGCCGTCCTCGAGGCGGTTTCCGCCGACTTCCAGGGGATCGAGACGTTCGGGCACGAAGCGTCTTTCGTCCACGAATGCCATGTGCACTCCTTCGCCGAGATCGACGACCTGCACCTCGCCCTGCTGGCCCTCTACCGCGACGGCTGGATCGTTCCCCTGGCCGACGGCACCGTCGTCTCCCCCAGGCTCGTCCTCGCCCCCAGCCTGTTCTAGGCCGACGGCGGGGGCGCGTCCGGGACAATAGCGGTCATGTCCCAGCGCGAACTCGTCGTCCTCGGTACTGCGAGCGCCGTTCCCACGCGGCGCAGAAACCACAACGGCTATGTGCTGCGGTGGGACGGGCAGGGGCTGCTGTTCGATCCGGGTGAGGGGACGCAGCGGCAGATGTCGCACGCGGGCCTCGCCGCCAACGACCTGCACTGGATGTGCATCACGCATCTGCACGGCGACCACTGCCTCGGCGCGCCCGGCATCGTCCAGCGGCTGGGACGCGACGGCGTGGCGCATCCGGTGGGCGTCGCCTACCCGGCGAACGGGCAGGTGTACTGGGAGCGGCTGCGCGACGCCACGCCCTACTACGGCAGGCCCGACCTGCGGGAACATCCTCTCGAAGGCGAGCATCCGACGCTCACGACGAGCCCGTTCACGCTGACGGCGCGGCCCCTCGACCATGCGCTGCCCACCTACGGCTACCGGCTGGAAGAGCCCGACTCCCGGACCTTCCTGCTGGAGAAGCTGAAGGAGCACGGCATCCACGGCCCGGCGATCCGCGAGCTGTCCGGGCCGCTGCTGGCGGAGGTCACGACCGCGCGGCGCGGCCAGAAGTTCGCGTTCGTCATGGACACCCGGCTCTGCGACAACGTCTACGCCCTCGCCCAGGACGCCGACCTCCTCGTCATCGAATCCACCTACCTCGACGCCGAGACCGCCGAAGCCCACGACCGGTTCCATCTGACCGCACGCCAGGCCGGGGAGATCGCCCGCGCCTGCGGTGTCCGCCGGCTCGTCCTCACCCATTTCTCCGAGCGCTACACCGCAGAGGACGACCAGCGCTTCCTCGAGCAGGCCGGCTTCGACGACACGGTCCTGGCCACCGACCTGATCCGGGTGCCCGTGCCGCGCCGCCGGTGACCGCCTTTCCCATAGAGGGACGTTCTCGTTAACAGCGCCTCGTTGATCAACTGTGCCGATGTGATTACGGTCGGTCACAGACAAAGGGGGCTCGGGGCGCATGAAGGCGTTGTTGCTGACGGTCGGGTCACAAGGGGACGTCCAGCCGTTCGTGGCCTTGGCGGACCGGCTCCGGCGAAGCGGGCATGAAGTGCTGCTCGCCGCGCCCGATCTGTTCCACGGGCTGGCCGCGGCGCACGAGGTGCCGTTCGCGCCGCTCGGCCTCGACATGCTGAAGGTGTCCGACGCCATCGAGGACTCCCACGGGGTCCGGCAGTGGCTGCGGTTCGCGCGGGCGCTCGGCCGGATCGCGCCCGACGCCCTCGACGCGGCGCACGCGGCGGCGTCCGGCGAGTTCGACGTGGTCGTCCACCATCCGCTGCTGCCGCTCGGGCACCATCTCGCCGAATACGCGGGGGCGCGCTCCGTGGTGGCGCTGCCGACACCGGCCGTCCAGCCGACCAGGGCTTTCTCCTCGCCGGTGTGGGCGATGCCGGTGCCGTTCCCGCGCGCCTCCTATCGGGTGGCGTCGCGGCTGGTGCGCGGGCCGTTCGCCCGTGACCTCGACCAGTGGCGACACGGCACGTTGAACCTGCCGCGTCGGCCGGGCTGGCGGGATCCGCTGCTGCGGCCCGGTGGGGAGGAGGCGACCGTGCTGCACGCGTTCAGCCGGCATGTGCTGCCCCGCCCCAACGACTGGCCCGCCACCGCGCACATCACCGGCTACTGGAATCTGGCCGTCCGCGACGACCATGAGCCGAACCGGCGGCTCCAGCGGTTCCTGGACGCGGGTGAGCCGCCCGTCTACATCGGGTTCGGGAGCACGCCGTTGAAGGATCCGCAGGCCACGGCGGCGGCCGTCGTCGCGGCGGCGCGGGCGGCGGGCG
>NZ_BAAGZI010000413.1:0-4884 GCF_054778695.1 Actinocorallia lasiicapitis | reverse complement strand
GGGGTGACCCCGGGCTGGGTCGGCTGGGGCAGCGGGTAGGGCTGCTGCGGAGTCGGCGCGACCGGGACGGGCGGCACCGGCTGCACGGGCGTGGGCGGCTGGGCGGCGTTCCGCGCCGGGGAGATCAGGGCCGACACCAGATCGTGGGCGTCGGGACGGCGGCCCGGATCCTTGTCCAGACAGGCCCGGAGCTGGGCCTGGAGATCGGGGGCTATCCCGCTCAGATCCGGCTCGTGGGTGAGGATCCGCTGGTAGATCATGGCGACGGTCTCGGCGCTGAACGGATGGCCTCCGGTGGCGGCGAACACGATCGTCGCGGCCCAGCCGAACAGATCGGACCTGGCCGAGATGGGCTCGCCGCGCAGCAGCTCCGGCGGCACATAGCCGGGCGTGCCGAAGGTGACGGTCGAGGTGCCCGCGTCGATCGGCCGGGCGATCCCGAAGTCGACGACGCGCGGGCCGTCCGGGCCGAGCAGCACGTTGGCCGGTTTGAAGTCCCGGTGGATCACGCCCGCGTCATGGATCGCGGCCAGCGCCGAGGCCGTGCCGACGGCGAGCCTGACCAGCTCGCCGCCCTGGAGGGGGCCGCTGCGCTGCACCCGCTCCTGGAGGGACGGCCCGTCGACGTACTCGCTGACGATGTAGGACTCGGTGAACGCGATCACCTGGGCCGTGCAGAACGGGTTGACCCGTTTGACGGCCTCGAATTCGCGTTCGAGCCTGCGCTGGGTGGCGGGATCGGTGTAACCCTTGAGCGCCTTGATGGCGACCTTCACACCACCGGGCCCGATGCCCAGGTAAACAATGCCTTGTCCGCCCTCGCCGAGGCGGCGGACCAGGTCGTACTCTCCGAGCCTCCGGGGGTCGCCGGGCTCCAGGGGGGCGGCCATGGGCCCCACGATAGCCCGAGGCGCCCGCCGTCACCCCGCGACGATCCTTTTCATTCCCTTACGTCATCATCACGGGTGAGGGGATCCCGTGACTCCACGTCACCGATCTCCTTGAGGACGGGGTCGGGCTCCTCCTCCCAGAGCTGAAGGTCGAGCGGCTCGCCTTCGCGCTGCTCGTTCGCCGTGGTGCCCCAGCCCTCGCCGGTGGACCAGTGCAGGGGCGGGGTGACGCCCTCGTCGAGCTCGTCGGCGAGCAGATCGTCGGTCTGCAGCGACATCGAGGGGTCGATCTGCCCGCCGTCGAAGTAGTCGCCGTCGTTGTCGTTCCAGTCGCGACGGGTCGGCTTGCCGTCGTCGGCCATCTCCCGGTCGTACTTCCGATCACTCATGGTGACCAGCATTCCCCCGTTTTCGGCGGCTACGCACCCGGCCCTTCCACCCCGTGGCTGAGCAGGGCGGCCTTCGCCATTCCGCGCAGCAGCGGCGCCATCGCGGCGGGGTCGAGGGTGACGGCGCTGTGCGGGGTGGAGTTCAGCAGCCCGAAGACGGCGTGGACGGCGGCCCGGGTGTGGTCCTCAGGCCGGGGGTTGACGGCCTGGACGACCCGCACCCACTCCTCCAGGTAGGCGCGCTGGAGCCGGCGGATCTCGCGGCGCTGCCCGGCAGGGACGTTGTCCAGCTCCCGTTCGTGCACGGTGATCAGGGAGGGATTGCCCAGGGCGAAGGCGATATGCCAGTCCAGCAGGGCGTCCAGGGGTTCGGCTGCCGTGGTGGCGCGGCGGACCCCCTCGTCGTGGAGGCGGGCCGAGATGTCCAGCAGGATCGCGGCGAGCAGGTCGTCCTTGCCCTTGAAGTGCCGGTAGAGGGCCGGTCCGGTGAGCCCGACGGCGGCACCCAGCTCCCCGATGGACACGCCGTGGTAGCCGCGGCGCGCGAACAGGTCCGCGGCGGCGATCAAGATCTGGGCGCGCCGGTCCTGGGTAGGTGTCCCCATGGGCCGAGTGTAGACGATTCGGTTAATGATGATTAACATCTGCATTGTTAGCGCTCATTAACTTCGGTTGGACGACTTCCCTGGAGGCTGCACGGTGGGGGTGCTGGGTACACGCGCCGATACGGCGGGCGAGTCCTTCAAACGGAACGCCGAGGCCAACCGCGAGCTCGCGGACGAGCTGCGCGATCGGCTGGACAAGGCCGCGCTCGGGGGCCCCGAACGGGCCCGCGACAAGCACGTGGCGCGCGGCAAGCTGCTGCCGCGCGAGCGGGTCGACCGGCTCCTGGACCCCGGTTCGCCGTTCCTCGAACTGTCCCCGCTGGCCGCGGGCGGCCTCTACGGGGACGCCGCGCCCGGCGCGAGCATGATCACCGGGATCGGCCGGGTGTCCGGCCGGGAGATCGTGGTGATCGCCAACGACGCCACCGTCAAGGGCGGCACCTACTTCCCGCTGACGGTCAAGAAGCATCTGCGGGCGCAGGAGGTGGCGCTGGACAACCGGCTGCCCGCCGTCATGCTCGTCGACTCGGGCGGCGCGTTCCTGCCGATGCAGGACGAGGTGTTCCCCGACCGGGAGCACTTCGGCCGGATCTTCTACAACCAGGCCACGATGTCGGCGCGGGGCATCGCGCAGATCGCGGCCGTCATGGGGTCGTGCACCGCGGGCGGCGCCTACGTTCCGGCGATGAGCGACGAGAACGTCATCGTCCGGAACCAGGGCACGATCTTCCTGGGCGGGCCGCCGCTGGTGAAGGCCGCCACCGGCGAGGTCGTCTCGGCCGAGGACCTGGGCGGCGGCGAACTGCACGCGCGGGTCTCCGGGGTGACCGACCACCTGGCCGAGGACGACCTGGACGCGCTCCGGATCGTCCGCGAGATCGTCGCGACGCTCGGCCCGCGCACCGCCGCCCCCTGGGACACCGTCCCGGCGCGCGAGCCGCTGTACGCCGCCGACGAGCTGTACGGCATCGTCCCGCCGGACTCCCGCACCCCCTACGACGTGCGCGAGGTCATCGCCCGGCTGGTCGACGGCAGCGAGTTCACCGAGTTCAAGAAGGAGTACGGCGCCACCCTCGTCACCGGGTTCGCTCGGCTGTACGGCCATCCGGTCGGGATCGTCGCCAACAACGGCATCCTGTTCGCCGAGTCGGCGATGAAGGGCGCCCACTTCATCGAGCTGTGCGACCGGCGCTCGATCCCGCTGGTGTTCCTGCAGAACATCTCGGGGTTCATGGTCGGCCGCGATTACGAGGCGGGCGGCATCGCCAAGCACGGCGCGAAGATGGTCACCGCGGTCTCCTGCGCCCGGGTGCCGAAGTTCACCGTCGTCATCGGCGGCTCGTACGGGGCCGGCAACTACGCGATGTGCGGCCGGGCCTACTCGCCCCGGTTCCTGTGGATGTGGCCGAACGCGCGGATCTCGGTGATGGGCGGCGAGCAGGCCGCGTCCGTGCTGACGACCGTCGGCGACGCCGACAGCGACGCCATCCGCGAGCAGTACGAGCGGCAGGGCAACCCCTACTACTCGACCGCCCGGATCTGGGACGACGGGGTCATCGACCCCGTCGACACCCGACGTGTCCTGGGCCTCGCCCTGTCCGCCGCGGCCAACGCGCCGCTCGACGACGTCGGCTACGGCGTCTTCCGGATGTGAGTGGAATGTTCTCTACCGTTCTCATCGCCAACCGGGGCGAGATCGCCCGCCGGGTCGGCGCGACCCTGGCCGGCCTCGGCATCCGCTCGGTGGCCGTCCACACGTCCGACGACGCGGGCAGCCCGCATGTCGCGGACGCCGACGAGGCCGTGCTGATCCCGTCCTATCTGGACGGGGCCGCGATCATCGAGGCGTGCCGCAGGACGGGCGCGCAGGCCGTCCACCCCGGGTACGGGTTCCTGGCCGAGAACGCGGAGTTCGCGCGGGCGTGCGCGGACGCGGGCCTCGTGTTCATCGGGCCGCCCGCGGCCGCGATCGACGCGATGGGCGACAAGATCCGCGCCAAGGCGACCGTCGCGGCGGCCGGGGTGCCGGTGGTGCCGGGCCGCAACGAGCGGGGCCTGTCGGACGCCGAACTGGCCGAAGCCGCGCGGGAGATCGGGTTCCCGGTGCTGGTGAAGCCGTCCGCGGGCGGCGGCGGCAAGGGGATGCGGCTGGTCAGGGCCGAATCCGAGCTGCTCGGGGCGCTGGAGTCGGCGCGGCGCGAGGCCGCCTCGTCGTTCGGCGACGACACCCTGCTGGTCGAGCGGTTCGTCGACAACCCGCGGCACATCGAGATCCAGGTGTTCGCGGACGCCCACGGCCACACCGTGCATCTCGGCGAGCGGGAGTGCAGCCTCCAGCGCCGCCATCAGAAGATCATCGAGGAGGCGCCCTCACCGCTGCTCACCCCCGGGCAGCGGGCGCGGATGGGCGCGAGCGCCGTGGCCGCCGCCGAGGCCGTCGGCTATGTCGGCGCGGGCACCGTGGAGTACATCGTCTCGGCCGACCGGCCCGACGACTTCTACTTCATGGAGATGAACACCCGGCTCCAGGTCGAGCACCCCGTCACCGAGGAGGTGACCGGGCGCGATCTCGTCGCCCTCCAGCTCCGGGTGGCGGCCGGGCTGCCGCTGGGCTTCACCCAGGACGAGGTGGTCCTGACCGGGCACTCCATCGAGGCACGGATCTACGCCGAGGACCCGGCGCGCGGCTTCCTGCCGACCGGCGGCCGGATCCTCGAACTGCGCGCCCCGCTCGGCAGGCTCGACGCGGCGGGCGGCGCGGGCCTGGTCGTCGGCAGCCGCTACGACCCGATGATCGCCAAGCTGATCGCCAAGGGCGACGACCGGGAGAGCGCGCTGCGCGCCCTCGACCGGGCCCTGGCCGAGCTGGTCGTCCTCGGCATCACCACCAACGTCCCGTTCCTGCGGGCGCTCCTCGCCCATCCGCGGGTGCTGGCGGGCGAGCTCGACACCGGGCTGGTCGAACGCGAGCTGGACGCCCTGGTCACGCCCGCCGACCCG
>NZ_BAAGZI010000412.1:0-4935 GCF_054778695.1 Actinocorallia lasiicapitis | reverse complement strand
GGCGGCGACCGGGGCGTCCGCGCCGCGCCCCTGCTCGGCCAGGACGCCGACGCTGTCCTGGCCCGTCTCGGCCTCACCGCCGAGGAGATCGGCCGGCTCCGCGCGGAAGGGACGGTCGGATGATCCCGGACGGCTGGAACCCCGCCCCCGAGGAGTCCGTCGACGTCCTCGCCCCCGAACCGCTGCTCGCCCTCGCGGGCCTGTTCGGCACCGTCCCGCCGGAGCGGGAGGCGCCGCCGCTCTGGCACTGGCTGTTCCATCTCGAACGCCACCCCCAGCACGCCCTCGGCCCCGACGGGCATCCCCGCGACGGCCGCTTCCTCCCGCCGCTCCAGAACCGCCGGCGGATGTTCGCCGGCGCCCGCTTCACCGCCCTCGCCCCGTTCCTGATCGGCGACCGGATCGTGCGCCGCACCGAGCTGGCGGACGCGCGGACCAAGCGGGGCAGCACCGGCGAACTGCTGTTCACCACGGTCCGTCACGAGTTCCGCCGTGGCGGCACGCTCGTGGCCGTCGAGGAGCAGGACCTCGTCTACCGCTCCGGCGGCCCCACCGCCGCGCCGCAGGAGCCCCTGCCGCAGGTCCCCGGCGAACTGCGCGAGACCGGTCCGGGCGAACTGGTCCTCCGCGCCGATCCGGTGCTGCTGTTCCGGTTCAGCGCCCTCACCTACAACGCCCACCGCATCCACTACGACCACGCCTACGCGACCGGTGTGGAAGGCCACCGGGGGCTGGTCGTGCACGGCCCGCTGCTGGCGATCCTGCTCGCCGAACCGGCCCGCCGTTCGGGACGCCGGGTGACAGAGCTGACGTTCCGCGCGCACCGCCCGGTGTTCGCGGGGGTCCGCACGGTGGTGAGATCGGACGAAAAGGTCGCCAACGCCCTGCTGCCCGACGGAAAAACGGCAATGAGCATGACCTTCCAGGCGAACGTCATGGAACGGGCTGTATAACTGTCCCGTCTGATCGGGACACCCCCGACCCGCAGGCAGGAGGCCCCGTTGTACAACCCGCCGCCCACTCCGCCCCCGCCGGGCTACTACCAGTACCCGCCCCAGCCGCTGCCGCCGCGCCGCAGCAGGCTGCCGCTCGTGCTCGGACTGGTGGCGGCCTTCCTGGTGCTGGCCGTGGCCGGTGGCGTCGGCTTCTACGTGGTCAAGGCAAAGAAGTCCGGCTGCGGCTCCGACGGGGTCACCCTCACCATCGCCTCCTCGCCCGAGAAGCTCGGGATCATGAAGGAGGCGGCGGAGGACTACAGCGGCACCGAGGTCGACGGCCGGTGCGTGACCGTCAAGGTGGTCTCCAAGTCGTCCGGCGAGGTGATGACGTCGCTCGCGCAGGGCTGGAACCCGACGGCCGACGGCCCAGCCCCCGACGTGTGGTCGCCGGCCAGCTCCGGCTGGGTCAGCCTGCTGCGCCACCGGATCGAGAAGAACGGCACCATCGACGTCGTGCCGGAGGAGACCCCCGGCATCGCGACCGCTCCGCTCGTCATCGCGATGCCCCGGCCGATGGCCGAGGCGCTCGGCTGGCCGAGCAAGGCGATCGGCTGGCGTGACGTCCTCGACCTGGCCACCGACCCGCGCGGCTGGGGCGCCAAGGGCCATCAGGACTGGGGCAGGTTCCGGCTCGGCAAGACCAACCCGAACTTCTCCACCTCGGGCCTCAACGCCACGATCGGCGCGTACTTCGCGGCCACCGGCAAGTCCGACGACCTGTCCACGGCCGACCTGCAGCGCGGCGACGTCAAGAACTTCGTGCGCGGGGTGGAGTCGTCGGTCGTGCACTACGGCGACACCACGCTCACCTTCCTGCAGGGCCTCCAGCGCGCCGACGACGCGGGCCAGGGCCTCAGCTACGTGTCCGCCGTGGCCGTCGAGGAGATGAGCGTCTACTACTACAACCAGGGCAACCCGACCGGCGACCCGGCCACCGCCGGCAAGCACGCCCCGCCGAAGGTGCCGCTCGTCGCGGTCTACCCCAAGGAGGGCACCCTGGTCTCCGACCACCCGTACGTCGCGCTGACCTCGATGGATCCCGGCAAGCAGCCGGTCGCCGCCGCGTTCCTTGAGTACCTGCGCGGCGACGAGGTGCAGCAGCGGTTCGCGAAGGACGGTTTCCGCGGCTTCGACAACAAGGTCACCCCGGTGACGACCGAGGCCAACGGCTTGCTGCCCAGCCAGCCCGCCAAGATGATCGCGCCGCCCGCGCCCGCGGTCGCCGACCAGGCGCTGGCGAGCTGGGAGGCGCTGCGCAAGCGCTCCAACGTGCTCTGGGTCGTGGACGTGTCCGGTTCGATGAAGGAGGAGGTGCCCGGCACCGGCAAGACCCGGATGGAGCTGGCCAAGGCGTCGCTCGCCAAGGCGATGGACCAGTTCATCGGCGCCGACAAGGTCGGCCTCTGGGAGTTCGCGACCAAGCTCGACGGTTCCCGTGACTACCGGCCGCTCGTCCCGGTGGGTCCGATCTCCGCGAACCGGGCGACGCTCAAGGCGAGGATCGCGGGTCTCACGCCGCGGACCGACACCGGGCTGTACGACACCGCGCTCGCGGCGTTCGGCACGGTCCGCGACGCCCGCGACCCCGGCGCGATCAACTCGGTGGTCCTGCTCACCGACGGCCAGAACGACGACCCGGGATCCATCTCGCTGGACGGGCTGACCTCGAAGCTCGACAAGGAGAGCGGGGTCCGGCTGTTCACCATCGGGTTCTCCGCGGGCGCCGACCAGGCCGTGCTGAAGAAGATCGCCGAGGCGACCGACGCGCAGTCCTACAACGCGTCCGACGCCACCACCATCGACAAGGTCATCGGAGCGGTCACCTCCAACTTTTAGCATTCACTCCACACTCGGCGTGTTCGTCTGGTTACCTAAGGGAGTCATTCGAGCTGAGCCGGGGGGAGCGCCCGATGCACGCGTCGCCGCGACGTCAGATCAAGCCGTCAAGGCTGGGCCTGGCCGCGGCGGGAACCGTGGTGCTCGTCACCGCGGGCGTGCTGCTCCGGCTGGAAGGCGACGCCTGCGCCGCGGTGTTCGCGCGGGACACCGCGGGGCAGGCATTTCACTACACCGGATCGGGCGGCGACAACCGCTGCTCGTTCGGAGCGCTGCCCGCCGACGGCATGTTCGTGTCGCTGGCGGCGGCCGACTACGGGCAGGCCGACCTGTGCGGCTCCTGGCTGGACGTGGCGGGCCCGGACGGCCGCCAGGTCAGGGTCCAGGTCGTCGACCGGTGCGCGGGCTGCGCCGACGGCGCGCTCGACATGGGCGACCGCGCGTTCGCGAAACTCGCGCCGCTGTCGCAGGGCAGGCTGGACGTCCGCTGGCGGCGGGTCCGTGACCCGTTCCCCGCCCCGCCCGCGCTCGCGGTCCGCGTCAAACCGGCCTCCAACGCCCACTGGCTCGGCCTGATCATCCTCGGCCACGCCAACCCGCTGCGCTCCGTCGAGGCCCGTTCCGGCGACGGCTGGCGGCCCCTCACCCGCGGCCTCGACAACCACTGGGTGCTCACCGAGCCGGGCGGCGGCCCGTACACACTGCGCGTCACCGACGCCTATGACAACCAGAAGGTCCTGCCGGACGTGAACCTCACGCCGGGCCTGACCCAGACCACCGGGCTCCGCATGTACGGGGGAGCGGCCCCCGCCGCCGTGCAGAGCGGCGTGCCGGCCCCGCCCGTCGGAGCGGCCCTGCCCCCCGAACCACCGCTGCGGAGCACTCCGCACTGCGGTTGACGTGTTCGGCCCTGGTGGGAGGTGGAGGAATCGTGCGCGGTGATTCCTCCACCTCCCACCAGGGCCGACCCGTGTGCGCTACTGGATCGTGAGCAGGGCGCCCAGGCCGAGGCTCCGCGCGGTGATCTCGTAGGAGCCCTTGGCGGTGATCCGGCCGCCCCGGTTGGGCAGGACCGTGATCCGTCCCGTCTGGTTCTCCCCGGCGGCCAGGACCACCAGGTCGGGACGGCGGTCGCCGGTCAGCTGGAGCAATGCGACCGCGTCGCCGAACGCGTCGTGCTCCTCCGGGCTGCCGGGCACTCCGGGGGTGGCCTGGGTCCAGCGCTGGGCGCGTTTGCCGGTCACGCCCTTCGCGGTGCCGTAGAGGAGGTGGACGGCGCCGGAACCTCCGAAGGGCTCGGGGTCGCCCAGCGCGACGTCGGCCTTGCCGTCTCCGTCGACGTCGGCGGCCGCGGACGCGCCGCCGTAGGTGATGGCGCGGCGCGGTGCGTGCGGGAGGTCCTTCCGGTCGTGGAGCTCCTGGAGCGGCACGGGACCCGCCTTGGAGCCGCGCAGCAGCTGGGTGGTGCTGAACGCCCAGCCGTCGTTCTCCGCGATCTCCCCGGGCATTCCGGCGACGATGTCGGTACGGCCGTCGCCGGTGATGTCCGCGGCGGCGCGGGGAGGGGTCGCGTTGACGTCCGGGTAGACCGCGGTGCCGAAGCCGTCGCCCGTCCCGGGCACGAAGGCCAGCCCGCCGGTGACCTCCCACCGGTCCCAGATCGCGAGGTCGAGACGGCCGTCGCCGTTGAAGTCGCCCGCGATCCCGCCGTCGGTTCCGTGGGTGTCGGGGCTGGTGTCCGCGTCGTCCTGCCGGTGCGACGGCAGTTTGGCTGGCGTGCCCCGGCCCTTCGCGGCCGAGTAGAGACGGAAACCGTCCTCGACCAGGACGACGAGGTCGGCCCCGCGCCGCCGGTCGAAGGCGCCCGCGATGAGCCCGGTGACGTCGGCGCCCCCGGTCGTGACCGACGAGCGCCGCCGGGTGAGGCCGCGCGGCCCGCCATGGATGATCGTCACCTTGGGGCCGCTGTACGGGCCGGGGAAGGTCGCCAGGTCCGCGTAGCCGTCGCGGTCGAAGTCGCCGGAGGCGCCGCCCGCGGCGTTCTTGACGAGCTGGTGCCTGCGGGTTCCGCCGAAGACGACCGCGACGGCCGGCTCGGCGC
>NZ_BAAGZI010000411.1:0-4958 GCF_054778695.1 Actinocorallia lasiicapitis | reverse complement strand
CGGCGGGCTGGCCGGGGCGCTGCCTGCCCGGTTCGGCGGGGTGCCGGGCAGGCTCGCCGTCGACAACGCGCGCCGCACCCCGCGCCGTACCGCGACGACCGCGATCGCCCTGACGGTCGGGATCGGGCTGATGAGCACGTTCGTCGTGATCGCGGCCAGCGGCAAGGCGACGAGCGTCGCGGCCGTCGAGAAGGCCGTCCCGGTCGACTTCATCCTCTACTCGATGGGTGTGCGCCCGATCCCGCAGGCCGTCGCCGCCGAGCTGCGCGCCCTGCCGGAGATCGAGAAAGTCGCCGAGCAGCGCGTCTCCGACGCCAAGGTCGGTGGCAAGAGGTATCTGATGGTGACCATGACGCCCGCCGACGGCCTGGGCGCGGTCGCCGGGCTGGCCACGCTCCGGCCCGACCAGGTCATCGTCCCCTCCTGGGTGGCCGACGAGCTGAAAGTCGTCCAGGGCGGACGGCTGGACACCTCCGCCGGCACCTTCACCATCGCCGAGATCATCCCCGACCCGATGGGTGAGGTGTCCGGCCCGGTCATCGCGAACGCGCCCTTCGCCAAGGCGTTCCCCAAGGCGGGCGTCACGACGATCTACGTCAACGGCCGTCAGGGCGTGGACGCCAAGGCAGCCGTCCGCAAGGTGCTCCGCGCCCACGACGAGGTCGGCATGAACGCCACCGTCGATCTCCGCAGCCAGCTCGAGGACTCCTACGACACGATGCTGCTGACGTTCGCCGGGCTGCTCGGCCTGGCCGTGCTGATCGCGCTGTTCGGCATCGTCAACACCCTGACGCTGTCGGTCATCGAACGCACCAGGGAGTCGGCGCTGCTGCGCGCCCTCGGCCTCACCAAACACCAGCTCCGCCGGATGCTCCTGACCGAAGCCCTGGTCATGGCCGTGATCGGCGCGCTGGTCGGGGTCACCCTCGGCGTCTTCTACGGCTGGGTCTCGCTCCGTTCGCTCTCCGAGAGCATGGTCTTCGCCCTGCCCGTCCGCCAGCTCCTGGGCCTGCTGCTCCTGGCAGCGCTCGCCGGCGCCCTGGCCGGCGTCCTTCCGGCCCGCCGGGCCGCCCGGGCCTCCATCGTCACCTCCCTGGCCTGAACTCACGGGGTGGGGCCGAGAGGAAGATCTGCTGCCTCTCGGCCCTCGGGGACCCCTGGGTGTGGATGTGCGGGTGGCCCTAGGCGGCTCCTTTCGGGGGGATCGCGCTGCTGCCTGCTGCTCGACCTGCGATTTCCTTCACTCTTGGTGATGGTGGCGTCACTGACCACCTTGGCTCGTGAAAGGCTCGCCTGGCAACGCCTGGGCCCCAACTGTGGCCCTGATGCCCACCCGCCCCAAACCGGACGGCAGGCAACCTGTCACCACCTGGCGACCATCCGTCAACCGAGGTGTCAGGAAGGTGGCTTTTGTTCCCCGATACGCTCGAGGTCATCATGAATCCATCGGAGAGGCCCGGCCGTCTGCGCGTCGGGATCGTCGGCGCGGGCCGGGTCGGCGCCGTGCTGGGGGCCGCGCTGACGAGGGCCGGGCACAGGGTCGTCGCGGCTTCGGCCGTGTCGTCGCGGGACCGCGCCGCCGACCTGCTGCCCGGGGTGCCGTTCGTCACCCCGCAGGAGGTCGTCGAGGCCGCCCAACTGGTGCTGCTGACCGTCCCGGACGACGCGCTGGCCGATCTCGCCGCCGGTCTGGTCGTCTCGGGCACGCCCGTGCGCGGCCGGCTGTTCGCCCACGCCAGCGGCCGGTACGGGATCTCCGTGCTGGAGCCGCTGACCCGCGCGGGCGGCCTGCCGCTCGCCCTGCACCCGGTGATGACCTTCCCCGGCCGTCCCGACGACGTCGAACGCCTGTCCGGCATCTCCTTCGGTGTGACGACGCCCGAACCGCTCCGCCCGGTCGGCGAGGCCCTGGTCGTCGAGATGGGCGCCGATCCCATCTGGATCTCCGAAGAGCACAGGACCCTCTACCACGCGGCCCTGGCGATCGGCGCGAACCACCTGGTCACGCTGGTCGTGGAGGCGTCGGGGCTGCTCGAGAGGGCGGGGGTCGAGGAGCCGTCCCGGATGCTCGGCCCGCTGCTCGGCGCGGCCCTCGACAACGCCCTGCGGCTGGGCCCGCAGGCCCTGACGGGCCCGATGGCCGGCGGCGACGCCGGAACCGTCGCCGATCATGTGGAGGCGATCGGCGCGGCCGCCCCCGAGGCGCTCGCCGCCTACCTCGCGATGGCCCGCCGCACCGCCGATCAGGCCCTGGACGCGGGCCTGCTCAAACCCGAGGCCGCCGAACGCCTGCTCGGCGCCCTCCAGCAGCGGGAATAGCCGGACCCCCGCCCCGGTGTTCTGAAAAGAGTCCCAGGAGGTTTCCCGATGATCGTTCACACGCCCGCCGAGCTGGCGGCCGCACGCGGCGCGCTGCCGGGCACGGTCGCGCTCGTGCCGACCATGGGCGCCCTGCACGAGGGCCACCGGTCGCTGCTGCGGGCCGCTCGCAAGGTCGCCGACCACGTGGTGGTGTCGATCTTCGTCAATCCGCTGCAGTTCGGCGAGCAGGCCGATCTGGACCGTTACCCGCGCACCCTCGCGGCCGACGCCGCCCTCTGTGACGCCGAGGGCGTCGACCTGATCTTCGCCCCCTCGGTCGCCGACATGTACCCGAGGGAGCAGGCCATCACCGTGACGGCCGGAAAGATGGGCGAGGTCGTCGAGGGCGCTTCCCGCCCAGGCCACTTCGACGGCGTCCTGACGGTCGTCACCAAGCTGTTCGGCCTGGTCAGGCCGGACAGCGCGCTGTTCGGCCAGAAGGACGCCCAGCAGCTCGCCGTGATCCGCCGCCTGTCGGAGGATCTCAATCTCGGCGTCCAGGTGATCGCCTGCCCGACCGTCCGGGAGGCCGACGGGCTGGCCCTGTCCAGCCGCAACCGCTTCCTGTCCGACGCCGAGCGCGGCACCGCCCTGGCCCTGTCGCGGGCCCTGTTCGCCGGCCGTGACGCCGTCGAGCTGGGCCCCGCCGGGGTCCTGGCGGCCGCCCAGCCCGTCCTGGACGCCGCCGCCAAGGGCGTCCCGCCGCTGGAGCAGGACTACCTGGTCCTGGCCGATCCGGCGACCTTCACTTCCGTGGGCCCCGGCCACTCCGGGCCCGCGATCCTGGCCGTCGCCGCGCGCGTCGGCAAGACCCGACTGATCGACAACCTCCCGTTGGAGTTCTGACATGTTCCGCACGATGTTCAAATCCAAGATCCACCGGGCCACCGTGACCCAGGCGGACCTGCACTATGTGGGATCGGTCACGATCGACGCCGATCTCCTGGACGCCGCCGACCTGCTCCCCGGCGAGCAGGTGTCGATCGTCGACATCACCAACGGAGCCCGGCTGGAGACCTATGTGATCGAGGGTCCGCGCGGCTCCGGCGTGATCGGGATCAACGGCGCCGCGGCGCATCTCGTCCACCCGGGTGACCTGGTCATCATCATCAGCTACGCGGCGATGGACGACGCGGCCGCGCGGGCGTTCCGGCCTTCGGTCGTCCACGTCGATTCCGACAACCGGATCGTCCTGCTGGGTGACGATCCGGCCGAGCCCGTTCCGGGCACCGACACCCTGCGCCCGGATCTCGTCCACTGAGAAACCGGGGGGCCGGGGAATTCACGACGGGGGTTTAATGTCATACTGACGAAAACCCCCCGAGGAGGGCGGCATGATCGACAAGCTTGTCGCGAACGCGCCTGGATGGAGCGTCGAGACGGACGTCGTGGTGATCGGTTCCGGGATCGCCGGGCTGGTCACGGCATTGCGCGCGGCCGAGCACGGCCGGGTCCTGCTCGTGACCAAGGCCCTGCTGGACGCCGGCTCGACGCGCTGGGCGCAGGGCGGGATCGCCGCCGCGCTCGCCCCCGAGGACAGCCCGCAGGAGCACCTCCAGGACACCCTCGTGGCCGGGGTCGGGCTCTGCGACGTGGACGCCGTCCGCACCCTCGTCACCGAGGGTCCCGCCGCCGTCCGCCGGCTGATCGAGCTCGGCACCCACTTCGACCTCGCCGCCGACGGCACCGTCTCGCTGACCCGCGAGGGCGGCCACCACCGCCGCCGGATCGCCCACGCCGGCGGCGACGCGACCGGCGCGGAGATCAGCCGGGCCCTGCTGGCGGCGCTCAAGCACGCCGACGGGATCGAGATCATCGAACACGCCCTCGTGCTGGACCTGATCGTGGATCGGGGCCGGGCGGCGGGCGTCACCCTGCACGTCATGGGGGAGGGGCAGCGCGACGGTGTCGGCGCGGTCCGCGCGAAGGCGGTCGTGCTGGCCACGGGCGGGCTCGGCCAGGTCTTCTCGGCCACCACCAACCCGACCGTGTCGACCGGCGACGGCGTCGCCCTGGCGATGCGGGCGGGCGCGGAGGTCGCCGATCTGGAGTTCGTCCAGTTCCACCCGACCGTCATGTACCTCGGCCCGGACGCCACCGGCCAGCAGCCGCTGATCTCCGAGGCCGTCCGCGGCGAGGGCGCCTACCTGATCGACGCCGCGGGCGAGCGGTTCATGGTCGGCCGGCACGAGCTCGCCGAGCTGGCCCCCCGCGACGTCGTCGCCAAGGGGATCATGACGCGGATGCTGGAGACCGGCGAGTCCCACATGCTGCTGGACGCCCGCCACCTCGGCGAGCGCTTCTGGGAGGACCGCTTCCCCAACATCCTGGCGAGCTGCCGCAGCCACGGCATCGACCCGCTGACCGAGCCGATCCCGGTCGTCCCGGCCGCGCACTACGCCTCGGGCGGGGTCCGCACCGACCGCAACGGCCACACCACGTTGCCCGGCCTCTACGCGTGCGGCGAGGTCGCCTGCACGGGCGTCCACGGCGCGAACCGGCTGGCCTCCAACTCGCTGCTGGAGGGCCTGGTGGTCGCCGAGCGGATCGCCGAGGACCTGCTCGCCGACCTGGCGGCCGTCGACGAGGCCGCCCAG
>NZ_BAAGZI010000410.1:0-4966 GCF_054778695.1 Actinocorallia lasiicapitis | reverse complement strand
CGTCGACGGTGCCGCCGGCGGGCCGTCGGCGGCCTCCCCGCCGCCGCCTCCGCAAGCCGTCAACCCCGCGACCAGAGCCATGACGGCCAGTCCCGTTCCCGCTCCGCGCACCAGAACCCCGCGCACCGTGCCTCCTCGACCCGGCGCGGGTGCGCGGAGACCGGGCACCAGGGGACGCGTCGGGAGGGACCAGACTGGCGGCCTGCCGGACCGTTCTCTATTAACCCACCGCACAAGAGCGCCCTTCCGATTCGTCGATTGCGCGCATCAGTAGACGGCGGCCTTGGCCGCGGGGGAGCCGCCCGGCTAGTCCAGGGCCGCCCGCGTCGAGCAGACCTGCGACGGGTGGTGGCCGCGCCGCAGATAGATCCGCCCCTCGCCCAGCAGGAGCGCGACGACCCCCGGCAGATGCCCGCGCCGCACCGAGGCCCGGTAGGACCGCAGCAGCCGCCGCGCGGTCGGCTTCCGGATGATCGAAGGGTCCTCCCTCATCAGATAGGCCGTGCCCTGGACCAGCGTCAGCAGCAGGAAGAACACGGCGACGCCCCACGAGAGCACCCGCAGCGGATAGCCGCCCCCGACCCGCTCGTAGACGTCGAACACCACGGACCGGTGCTCGACCTCCTCCGCCCCGTGCCAGCGGAACAGGTCGAGCATGGTCGGGTCGGCGCCCACCGCGTCCAGCCGGTCGTTCTCGATGATCCACTGGCCCAGGACCGCGGTGTAGTGCTCGACGGCCGCCACGACGCCCAGCTCGAACAGCAGCCGCGCCCGGTGGCGGCGCGGCGCGGTGCGGGCCAGCTCGGCAATCTCGACCGGCCGGGCGGCGAGCTTGCCCTCGGCGATCGCGGTGATCGGCCGGACGTCGATGCCCTCCCGGCGCAGCAGCAGGTCCAGCACCCTCTGATGGGAGCGGGAGTGCACCATCTCCTGGCCGATGAAACCGCGGATCTCGGCGCGCAGCAGCTCGTCGGGGGGAAGCAGCGGCACGGCGTCCTGGACGCACTGGATGAACCACTTCTCGCCGGTCGTCAGCAGGACCTGGAAGTAGTTGATGAGGTGGGAGGCGAGCGGGTCGCCGGGGATCCAGTGCAGCGGCGTCGCCTCCCAGTCGAAGACCACCCGCCTGGCCTTGATCAGGGGATGCCGCTCGTCGATCTCGCTCATGTCGCTCCCGTCCGTTCGCTACCCTCGAACCCGATCTGACTCGTGACGATGTCAGATCGTGTTAGGGCGACCTACGCAGTGGCTGAGGAAAAATCCGGATGGGACATGTGGAAGACCGCGAGACCGGCCGCAGGTACGGCGGGCTCGCCGCGCGGGACCGGCGCGCGCAGCGCCGGGCGAGCCTGCTGGCCGCCGCCCTGGAGATCTGCGGCACCCGCGGACGCCGCGAACTGACCGTCCGCAACGTCTGTCAGGCCGCCGAACTGACCTCCCGCTACTTCTACGAGTCGTTCGCCGGCCGCGACGCCCTGCTCGCCGCCCTGTACGCCGAGCGGACCGAGCGGATCGTCCAGGCCACCTACGCCGCCGTGGCCGCCGCGCCCGACCGGCTCGAAGACCAGGCGCGCGCCGGAATGCACGCGTTCGTCCGGGCGAGCTGCGACGACCCCCGCGTCACCCGCGTGGTGTTCGTCGAGTCCGCCGGGGTGCGCCTCGCCTTCGACGCGGAACGGAACCAGGTGATCAACCGGTTCGCGCGCGCCAACGCCGAACTGGTCGCCCGCCGGCTGGGCGTCGAGATCGGCGTACGGCTCGACCTGGGCACGCAGGCGCTGGCCCACGCCTGTGTCGGGCTGCTGGTCAACCATGCCCTGGGGCTGCTCGACACCCCGCCCGACGCCATCGCCGACCTGCTCACCGATCTGTTCCTCGCCGCTTACCGGCAGTTCGCCTCGGAGGTTTCCTGATCCGCCCCCTAGGATGATCGGAACTTCCGGCGCTGCCGGATCGTCCCAGGTGGGACGTTGATTTCTTCCCAGGAGGGGGGCCGGTGACGGCCGCGCTCGGACTGCTGGCGGTCTTCGTGCTGACCGCCGCCACGGGCTACTTCGTGGCCCAGGAATTCGCCTATGTCACCGCCGACCGGCTGGCACTCGCCGACGCCGCCGACCACGGAGACAAGAAGGCCGCACGCGCCGTCCGGGTGCTGGAACGCCTGTCGTTCATGCTGTCCGGCGCACAGCTCGGGATCACGGTCACCACGCTGGTGGTGGGTTTCATCGCCAAACCGGCGCTGGCCGAACTGATCTCACCGCTGCTCGGCTCGCTCGGGGTGCCCGACGCGGCCGTCGGCGGCATCGCGCTGGCGCTCGGCCTGATCCTCGCGACCGTCATCCAGATGATCCTCGGTGAACTGCTGCCGAAGAACCTCGCGATGGCCAAACCCGAGACCCTCGCCCGGGCGCTCGCGCCGTCCACCCTCGTCTACCTGCGGATCGCCGCGCCGCTGATCCGACTGTTCGACTCGGCGGCCAACCGGCTGCTGCGGGCCGTCGGCATCGAACCGGTCGAGGAACTGCACCACGGCGCGACGCTCCAGGAGCTCGGCTACATCATCGGCGAATCCGAACAGCACCTCGACCACGAACACGTCGACCTGCTGGAGCGGGCGCTCGTCTTCTCCGACCACACCGCGGACGAGGCGATGATCCCCCGGATCGACGTCGTGACCGTGCCCGCCGACGCGACCGTCGCCGAGCTCAACGCGATCGTCGCCGAACACGGCCACACCCACTACCCGGTGCTCGGCGACCGGCTCGACGACATCGTCGGGGTGGTCGGGCTGCGCGAGCTGCTGCCCGTCCCGCCGGAGGCCGCGGGCAAGTCCACCGCCCGCGAGATCGCCAGGCGGGCGCTCAATGTGCCCTCCAGCCTGCCGCTGCCCGACGTCTTCGCCCAGATGCACGCCCGCGGCGACGAGATCGCCTGCGTGATCGACGAGTACGGCGGCTTCGCCGGAATGATCACTCTGGAGGACGTCGCGGAGGAACTGGTCGGCGAGATCGCCGACGAGGACGACCTCGACGACCCGCTCGCCAGCGAACGCGACGGCTGGTGGCACACCGACGCCGGTCTGCGGATCGACGAGCTCGCCCAGCTCACCGGGGTCGAACTGCCCGAAGGCGACTACGACACCGTCGCCGGGCTGATCCAGCAGCGGCTCGGCCGGCTCGCCAGGCCCGGCGACAAGCTGACCGTCGACGGCACCGAACTCGAAGTGCTCTCCATCGACCACCACGTCCCCGAACGCATCCGGCTGCGGACCGTCCGCCGGGAGGAAGAGCGATGAACCTCGGCACCGGGCTCGCCCTGACCGTCCTGCTGCTGCTCGGCAACGGGTTCTTCGTGGCCGCCGAGTTCGCGCTCGTCGCCGCGAAACGCCCCAAACTGGAGCGGGCGGCCGAGAAGGGGAGCCGCGCGGCGGCCTCGGCCGTCGCGGGGATCAGGGAACTGTCGCTCATGCTGGCCGGGGCGCAGCTCGGCATCACCATCTGCTCGCTGGGGCTCGGCGTGGTCTCCGAACCGGTGATCGCCTCGGTGCTGACACCGCTGTTCCACGCCGTCGGGCTGTCGTCGGCGATGTCGCACGTCATCTCCTTCGCCATCGCGCTGACCCTGGTGACCTTCCTGCACATGGTGGTCGGCGAGATGGCGCCCAAATCCTGGGCGATCGCGCACCCCGAACGTTCCGCGACGCTCCTCGCGCTGCCGTTCCGCGGCTTCACCAAACTGTTCCGGCCGCTCCTGGGCCTGCTCAACGGCATCACCAACGGGCTGCTGCGGCTGATGCGCGTCCAGCCGCGCGACGAGGTCGCCGTCTCCCGCACCCCCGAGCAGCTCCACCATCTCGTCGAGGAGTCACGGCGGCTCGGGTTGATCGAGGAGGCCGACCGGAACGTGCTGAGCCGCGCGCTCAACGCCCCCACGACCAGGCTCGACAAGCTGATCGTCCCGCTGGACCAGGTGGCGACGGTCCCGCTCGACGCCGACGCCGAGACCGTCGTCGAGGCCGCCCTGGCCACCGGACGGACCCGGCTGCTGCTCCGGTCGGAGACCGGCGCGGTGCTGCCGCGGATGGTCCACGCCCGCGACGCCTATCTGGCGCGCGCGCAGTCCGCCGCGTTCGATCCGGTCGCCGTCGCGCATCCCGTGCCGATCGTCCAGGCGGACCTGCCGCTCGCCGACGCGATCGCCACCCTCCAGCACCACCACAGCCAGCTCGCCCTCATCCACTCCGCCGACGGCTCGCCCGCGGGCCTGATCAGCCTGGACGACCTCCTCACCGGCCTCCTCCTCCCCGCCTGACCTTCCCCCGCACCTGTGTCACCGGAGGAGGTCCGGCGGGTCCCCGCTCGTCTAGGGTCGGGGGGTGCGAGGAACGACACAGGACGCAGGGGACGGGCTCGAGCTGCGCGAACTCCGGACGATCGCGGAGTTCGAAGCGGCGGACCGGCTGTTCGCCGGGATCTGGAAGACCGGCGCGGAAGGCACGATCGTCTCGGTGGAGATGATGCGGGCGCTGTCCCACGCGGGGAACTACCTCGTCGGGGCGTACGCGCGGGGACGGCTGGCCGGGGCGTCGGTGGGGTTCTTCGCGGCGCCCGTCGGGACCGTGCTGCACTCGCACATCACCGGGGCGGTGCCGGGGGCCGGCGCCGGTCTCGCGCTGAAACGGCACCAGCGCGCGTGGGCGCTGGCCCGCGGGCTGACCATGATCACCTGGACCTATGATCCGCTGGTGCGGCGGAACGCCCACTTCAACCTGGTGAAGCTGGGCGCGCGTCCGGAGGAGTACTACGAGTCGTTCTACGGGGCGATGGACGACCAGATCAACGGCGGGGACGAATCCGACCGGGTGCTGACCGTCTGGCGGCTGGACTCCGCCGAGGCGGTGGCCGCGGCTGAGGGCCGGCCGGTCACCGTCGCACCGCCCGAGGGCGCGGCGCACGGGCTGCGGGAG
>NZ_BAAGZI010000409.1:0-4977 GCF_054778695.1 Actinocorallia lasiicapitis | reverse complement strand
GGGGATCGGGTCGGGCGGCGCGGCGGCGGGGGTGCGCCCCGCCGGGCTGCCCAGCCGGATCGCGAACCACCCGGCGGCACCGGTGAGCAGCAGCACCCCGACGACGGCGAGCGCGGTGAACAGATGGCGGCGGGTCACCCCGGCAGGGTACCGGCAGTCGCCGGGAGGTCCGCGGAACCCACGCGATACCGTGATCTTGAAGGGGGTCTTGTCATGGCTAATCCGTATCGTGCGCTGCTCGCGGTCCCGGGGGCCAGGACCTTCGTGCCGGCCAGCTTCGTCGGGCGCATGTCGATGTCCATGCTGGGCATCGGCGTGGTCCTCATGTTGACCGGGACGGGGCGCTCCTACGGGCTGGCCGGGGCCGTGTCGGCGACGGTCGCGCTGAGCTGGGCGGCGTTCTCGCCGTTCACGTCGCGGCTGGTCGACCGGTACGGGCAGGGGCGGGTGTTGGTGCCGCTGGTCACCGCCAACGCCGTCGCGGTCGTCGTACTGATCTTCTGCGCGGAGGCAGGGCTGCCGGACTGGGCCCTGTTCCCCGCCGCCGTGTTCACCGGGATGAGCTCGCCCAACCTCAGCGCGATGATCAGGGCGCGGTGGAGCCATCTGCTGAGCGACGGCGGGCCCGCGCTCCACACGGCCTACTCGATGGAGTCGGTCCTGGACGAGGTGGTCTTCGTCTGCGGGCCGATGCTGGTGAGCCTGCTGGCCACGCTGATCAACCCGGCGGCCGGCGTGCTGGCGGCGGGGCTGTTCACCGTGGCGGGCTGCTTGGCCCTGGCCGGGCAGCGGGCCAGCGAACCGCCCGTCACGGGACGTGCGCGTGAGGGGGGCGGCGTGCTGCGCACCCCGGGGCTCGCCGTGATGATCACCGGGTTCTTCCTGCTGGGCATGGTGTTCGGGACGGCCGACGTCAGCGCGATCGCCTTCGCCGACGAGCAGGGCCACAAGGCGCTGTCCGGGGTCGTCCTGGCCTGCTTCGCCCTCGGCAGCGGGGTCGCGGGGCTCTGGTACGGGGCGCGGCGCTGGAAGAAGGCGCTGCCGACCAGGTTCCGGTACGGGCTGGCGCTGCTGGCCGTCGGGCTCGCGCCGCTGCCGTTCGTCACCAGCCTGCCGCTGATGATGGTCGTGATCTTCTTCGCCGGAATGGCGATCTCGCCGACGATCATTCCGGCCTACGGGCTGGTCGAACAGGCGGTGCCGGAACGGCAGCTCACCGAGGGGCTGGGCTGGTGTGGAGCGGCCATCGGCGTGGGGGTGGCGATCGGGGCGTCGGTGGGCGGCCATCTGATCGACTCGGGTGGCACCCGGGCGTCCTTCAGCCTGGCGTTCGGGGCAGCGGCGGCGGCCGTCCTGGCGGGGCTTCTGGGCGGGTCTCGGTTGAATAACAAGAACGAACATGAATTTTCTTCATGAATTCCGGCGGCTAGAGTTCCACCATGTCCCAGCAGAACCGGCCTTCCCAGCAGATCTGGCGCAACTGGGCGGGTAACCAGCAGATCACCCCGAAACGCGTGCTCAGCCCCACCAGCACCGACGAGGTGGCCGCCGCCGTCCGCCAGGCCGCCGAAGACGGGCTGACCGTGCGGATGCCCGGCACCGGACACTCCTTCACCGGGGCCGCCCTCGCCGAGGGCGTGCTGCTCCGACCGCAGGGACTGACCGCGATCCGGTCCATCGACACCGCGTCCGGGCTGGTCACCGCCGAGGCCGGGCTGCCGCTGTGGAAGCTCAACGAACTCCTCGACGAGCACGGCCTCGCCCTGGCCAACATGGGCGACATCCAGGAGCAGACCCTGGCCGGCGCGTCCCAGACCGGCACCCACGGCACCGGCCGCGACGCCGCGGGCCTCGCGTCCCAGATCGTCGCGCTCGAACTCGTCCTCGCCGACGGCAGCGTCGTGCAGTGCTCGCGGACCGAGCGGCCCGAACTGTTCGACGCCGCCGTCGTCGGGCTCGGCGCGCTCGGCATCGTCACCGCGATCACCTGGCAGACCGTCCCCGCGTTCCTGCTCAAGGCCCACGAGGCGCCGATGACCTGGGACGAGGTGCTGGGCCGGCTCGACGAGCTCGACCACGACAACGAGCACTTCGAGTTCTTCTGGTTCCCGCACAGCGAAGGCTGCCTGACCAAGCGGAACAACCGCGTCGAAGGCCCGCGCGACCCGCTGCCCAGGTTCAAGGCCTGGATGGACGACGAGTTCCTGTCGAACAAGGTCTTCGGCGCCGCCCAGAAGATCACCCAGACCTTCCCCGGCTCGATCAGGACCGTCAACGGGATCTCCGCGAAGCTGCTCGGCGAGCGGACCTACACCGACACCTCCTACAAGGTCTTCACCACCTCGCGGACCGTGAAGTTCAAGGAGCAGGAGTACGCGATCCCCCGCGAGCACCTGGGCACCGCGCTCCGCGAGCTGCGCGCCGCGTTCGACCGGCGCGACTGGAAGATCAGCTTCCCGGTCGAGGTGCGGCTGCTGCCCGCCGAGGACGCCTGGCTGTCGATGGCCCACGACCGGCGCAGCGCGTTCATCGCGATCCACATGTACCGGCCGCTGGACCACGCCGAGTACTTCCAGGGCGTCGAAGAGATCATGACGGCGTTCGGCGGGCGGCCCCACTGGGGCAAGATGCACACCCGCGACGCCGCCTACCTCGAGAGCGTCTACCCCAAGTTCGGGGAGTTCGCGAAGCTCCGCGACGAACTCGACCCCGACCGCCGGTTCCTCAACGCCTACACCCGCAAGGTGTTCGGAGCCTAGGAACCGGTGGGCGGCTGTGTCGCCTCGGCCTGAGGCGGCGGGGCCGGCTCCTGCGGGACGTCGGTCGTCGGAGCCTGGGACGGCTGCTGGGTCGGGGCGGGAGTCGACGGCGCCGGGGTGGTCGGCTCGGAAGTGGCGGGCGGGCTGGTCGGCGGCGTCGATGAGGGCGTCCCGGACGGGGTGGTCGACGGGCTCGGGGTCTGGCTGGTCCTGGCCGGGGACGGCTTCGGATCGGGACGGGTGAAGCCGCCGCCCCAGGTGCCGCGGTCGGCCTGCTCGTTGTTGACGACACCCGCCACCGAGTTGCCCATGACCCGTTCGGCGACCGTGATCCCACCCATGACCAGCGCGAACACCGCGACGGCCGTGCTCAGCAGCGCCAGCCGGCGACGCCGCCACCAGGCCGTCGCCGGCTCATCGCGAAGATCCACCGAGGGCCGGTCGGCGGCGGGCACGTCGAGACCGGTCGTGCCGGCGGGCGCGTGCTCCAGCCGGGCCCCGGTCGTGGCGTGATCGGTGTGCTCGATCACCGCGGTGACCCGCTCCCTGCCCTGATCGAGGTAGTGCTTGTAGATCGCGGCGCCGCCCGTGGTGAGCAGGCTGGTGACGGCCGCGCCCCAGAGGGTCCCCACCGAACCGAGTTTCGAGGCGGCGATCGCCGCGGTCGTCGTGGCGAGCGCACTCGCGACCAGTTGCGTCCCGCTGAGTTCCAGCTTCGGGCGCGACATGGCTAAACCCCCGTACCTCATCCGTTTCGGCCCACACGTAATGAACCGCCAGCTTCCCCAACTAACCACAAGCCGAGAGCGTTTTCGCACGTCAGGGATCATGGAACGTCGGCGGCGCCGGGGAAAAGGATGCACAAGAATCCGTGAGCCTGGCCCCCAGAGAGCCTTGCTCAAGGCATCCTTGCAGCGGGAGGAGTTGGCCTGCGTCCCGTCGAATCCGGTGACCACACTCACACCGCGGAAATCGCCGGAGGATTCGGGACGACGATGTTCGGACATGCCGGGTACGGTGCTGGCAGCAGGCGTGTTCTTGACGAGAGACTACTGAGGTTGACCTGGTGTATGCCGGGGACGCTTCGGGGAAAGGGCGCGCGTGCGCCCGCTGTCGCAAGGACGGTGCAGGGCCGGGGACAAGGCTGGGAAGGACACGTATGCAGGAGCTGCGCCTCGTGGCGGTGAGCGAGGACGGTTCGTACCTCGTGTTGGCCACCGCCGGACGAGGCACTCGGTTCACCCTGCCCGTGGACGACCGGCTGCGTGCAGCGGTCCGCGGGCACTTCTCCCGTCTCGGTCAGTTCGAGATCGAAGTGGAGAGTCCTTTGCGCCCCAAGGAGATCCAGACCCGGATCAGGGCCGGTGAGACCGCCGAGGAGATCGCCGAATCGGCGGGAATCCCGGTGGAGAGGGTCCGCTGGTTCGAGGGACCCGTCCTCCAGGAGCGGGAGTACATGGCCCAGCAGGCCCAACGCTGTGTCGTGCGCACCCCCGGCGAGCCCACGGCCGGCCCCCCGCTCGGCGAGATCGTCGAGGAGCGGCTCGGCCGTCGCGGCGCCGACCTCGAGGAGGTCCAGTGGGACGCCTGGAAATGCGAGGACAACTCCTGGCAGATCCGGCTGTCCTTCTATGACTCCGGCCGCCCGCACGCCGCGGAATGGAAGTTCGATCCGCGCCGCCGCTCGGTGTCGCCGCTCGACGACGAGGCCGCCCGGCTGATCTCCCTCACCGAAGAGGAGCCGCCGCCCGCCGACGTCACGCCGCTGCGCCGCCCCGCCATGAAGATCGTTTCCGATCAGCGCCGCGACCTCGCCCCCGGACGTCCCTTCGCCCCCCGCCCCGCCGACGACTCCCTCGGATCCGAGCTGTTCACCCCGGAGCGCTTCCAGCGGGAAGCGCGTGTCGAACTCCCCGACCTGGAGTCCTTCCTCGCCCCCGAGCCCGCCGAGCGTTCCTCCTTCACCCAGCCCTCCCCCGCCGACACCGCCGCCGCCCTCGACCCCGAGATCATCACCCCGTCCGCGGTGCACCGCTCCGCGGTGTCCGCGACCCCGCCGCCCTCCGCCCCGCCCGCCCCGTTCCTGCCCGACCCCGAACTGGTCGAGTCCGTCCTGGACTCCATCCCCACCGAACAGCCCACCCCCTGGCACGCCGACCCCGCCGCCACCGACCCGACCCGCCCCTCCTCGCCGACCCACCCCGAGCCCGCCGTGGCC
>NZ_BAAGZI010000408.1:0-4988 GCF_054778695.1 Actinocorallia lasiicapitis | reverse complement strand
GGCCGTCGGCGAGCGCCGCGTTGGGGCACAGGGTGCCCGCCAGCCCCCGGCCGAGGCGGGGGCGTGCCACCAGAGTGGTGCGGCGGAGCGCCGGGGTGCGGCCGTCCAGGACGAGGTGGCTGAAGCCGGGGATGCGGTGCAGGCGCGGTGCGATGACGCGGCGCAGCAGCGTTCCGATCTCGCCGCCGCTGGTCATGGCGACACCCATGGCCTTGGCCATCTGGATCATGGCACGGGCGTGGGGTTTCCGTTCGGCCTCGTAGGTTTCCAGGATGCTTTCGGGCAGTGCGCCGTGCAGGACGGCGGCCAGTTTCCACGACAGGTTCGCCGCGTCGCGCAGCCCGGCCCCCATGCCCTGGCCGATGAACGGCGGGGTGAGGTGGGCGGCGTCGCCGAGCAGGAAGACGCGGCGGTCCCGCCACCGGTCGGCGATCTGGGCGCGGAAGGTGTACTCGGCGATCCGCACCAGCTCCAGGTCATCGGCCGCGACGGCGCCCGTCCAGGGGGTGAGCAGCGGCAGGAGCCTGCCGGGGTCGTGGTGGTCTGCGGCGGTCTCGCCGGGCAGGAGCCGGAACTCCCACCGGTGGCGGGTGGCGCCGATGCGCATGTAGGTGGCGGCCCGGTGCCGGTCGCACACCTGGTGGACGCCGTCCCACTGGCGCAGGTCGGCGTCGGTGGCCACGTCGACGACCAGCCACCGCTGCTCGAACCTCAGGTCCCGCATCCTGGTGCCGACGCTGGTGCGGACGAGGCTGTTGGCGCCGTCGCAGCCCAGCACGTACCGGGCCCGGACGGCGGCGGGAGTGCCGGTGGCCAGGTCGGTGTAGGCGACGGTGACGCCGTCGCCGTCCTGGGAGATGCCGGTGACCTCGCTGTCGCCGCGCAGGGTGATCTGCGGGCAGGCCGCGAGCCGATCGCGCAGGATGCCTTCCAGTTCGGGCTGGTCGAACATGTTCGCCTGGGGGAAGCCGTGCCGTCCGGCCGCCGTGCCGCGCCGGAACTCCGCGAGCACGCGCAGGTCGCCGTCCAGGAGCCGTAGCCCCATCGCCGGGCGGGACACGCGCGCGAAGGCGTCGGCCACGCCGAGCCGGCCCAGGATCCGGTGGACCTCGTCGTCGAGGTGGACGGCCCGCGGCTGCGGATACACCGTCGCCCACCGGTCCAGGACCAGCACCGGGATCCCGTCCTCGGCGAGGAGGATGCCCGCGGCCAGCCCGGTCGGCCCGGCCCCGACGACCACGACCGGGACCTGGTCGTGGCCGGTCATGGCGCGTACCTCACGACGGTGCGCTGCGTGCCGAGGTCGATCGTCCCGTCGTCGGTGGCGACGCTCGCCTCGATGACATCGCCGTCACGCAGGTAGTGAGGGTTCTTGGCCTGCGCCTTGAAGAACAGCCGCCACTTGGTCGCGGTCGGCAGGAGCGATCCGATCACCTCGACCGGCTTGGGCGGGGCGCTGAGCGCGGTGCCGACGGGCGTCCCGGTCAGCAGCAGGTCGCCCGGATCGAGCCGCTGAAACCCCGCCAGCGCCCGCAACGCCTGGAGCGGCTGGTAGATCATGTCGGCGGCGGTCATGTCCTGGCGGACCTCGCCGTTGACGGTGAGCCTCAGCCGCAGGTCCGGCAGTCGTTCGAGCTCTCCGGCGTCCAGCAGCACCAGCCGGGGCCCGACGGGAGTGAAGGTCGGATAGGACTTGGCCTCGTAGAACTGGGTCTTGGGAAGCTGGAGGTCGCGGGCCGACACGTCGTTGGTGACGACCAGCCCGGCCACCCAACTGGCGAGGTCGTCGACCTGGGAGCCGACGTGCAGGGTCCGCCCGGCGACCAGGCCGATCTCCACCTCGTAGTCCAGCAGCCGCACGTGGGCGGGCTTGACCACGTCCTCGAACGGCCCGCTGATCGAGCCCGAGGACTTGCGGAAGAACGTCAGCGGGACCGATGCCGGGGCCATACCGGCGTCCTTGGCGTGCGAGGCGAAGTTCGTCATCTGCGCCACGACCCGGCATGGGGCCGTCACCGGCGACAGCAACGCCAGGCTCTCCACCGGGACGGACGGACCGGCCGAGGCCGCGGCGGCGTCGACCGCGCCGCGGTCGGCCAGCAGCCGCCCGGTCGTTTCGGCCGGGGTCGCGACGCGGACGGCTTCCGCTCCGGTCTGGACCCACCAGGATTCCGCGGTACGCAGCACGGTGATGCTCATGACGATGCCACCTTCAGCAGGCCCCGCAGCCGGGGCAGATCGAATTCGTTGTCCTCGCCCAGGGCGCGGGTGATCGCCCGCAGCTCGGCCAGGGCCGCGCGGCCCGGCTTGATCCCCAGGAAGTCCTTGGTCGCGGGCGGGCCCCACTGGGCCAGGCCCGAGGCGGTCATCGCCGCCCAGCCCGGCTCCAGGGTGGAGTCGAACACGTCGCCGTCGGTGTAGTGCTCGACCAGGAACCCCTCCGGGTCGCGCCAGTAGTCGAAGATCTGGCTGCCCTGGATGTGCCGGCCGATCCCCCACGAACGGTCGTAGCCCCGCTCCAGCAGGTACTGTCCGCCCGCCGCCAGCACGTCCAGGTCGCCGACCTCGTAGGCGGAGTGCACGTACCGGTTGGACGGCCCGAGCGTCATGGCCAGCGTGTGATGGTCGCTGGGCGTGCGGCCCCGGTCGCAGCGGATGAACGCCATGGTCGGCCCCCTGTCGCGCTGCCCGGGGTAGTAGAGGAAGTCGCTGACGATCAGCCCGAGGTGCTCCAGATACCAGTCGAGGGTGCGGCGGAACCGCGTCGTCTGCAGCACCACGTGCCCGACCCTCCGCACGGTCGCCGGCACCCGAGGCGGTCGCTGGGTGGCGTTGATCCGCGAGGCGTCGCCGCCGAAGTTGTGGACGAGCGGTGCCGGGGACTGCAGCGCCGCCAGGTCCTCGGTGCCGGACACGACCCGCACCCGCAGCCCGCTGGGATCGGTCAGATCGACGGTGACCCCGCCCAGGTTCTCGGGCAGGTTCGCCACCGCCGCACCGGTCGCGTCGGCCAGGCGCGTCAGGTCGGCCCGGTCGGCGGCGCGGAACGCCGGCCCGAGGAAGCGCGAGGCGCCGCCTTTGCGAATCAGGACGCACGGGCTGCCGGGTTCGGATCCGCGCAGGTGCAGCTCGGTCGCGGTCTTCAGCGCCACATCGAACCCGAACGCGCAGGCGAACAGCTCGGCCTGGTCCAGGTCGGGCTTGCTGAACTCCAGCCACGCCAGCCCGTCGACCTTCACCACCGGCGAGGCCACTCGTCCAGGGTGCTCGCCCGGCAGCGCGCCGAGCTCGCTGTGCAGCCCGGTGTGCGGATCACTCATCACCCATCCCCCAAATTATGACGAAACCGTCACTAACGACGATAGCATCACCGTCAAGGAACATGACGATTCCATCAGAAGTGAAGAAGCGGGTAGCATGGTCGGGTCACGAGGAGGGGGGCCGGGGTGCCAGAGCGGAACGGCGGAAACCGCACCGACCGGCGCAAGGCCCGGACCCGGGCCGCGCTCATCCGCGCCGCCCAGGCCTTCATCGCGCAACAGAACCTGAACGTCCCGATCCTGGAGATCACGCAGGCCGCTGACGTCGGGCTCGGGTCCTTCTACAACCATTTCGACAGCCGCGAGCAGCTCTTCGACGTGGCCGTCGAGGAGGCCCTCGACCGGCACGGAGCCCTCCTGGACGAGCTCACCGCCGACCTGGCGGATCCCGCCGAGATCTTCGCCCAGGCCTTCCGGCTCACCGGCCGCCTGCACCGCCTCCGCCCCGACCTCAGCAAGGTCCTGCTCAACAGCGGACTCGCCCTCATCTCTTCGCCCAAGGGGCTGGCGCCCCGGGCCCGCCGCGACATCGAGGCCGGCATGCGCACCGGGCGCTTCCCCGCCGTCCGCGACCCCGACCTCACCCTCACGATCGTCGGCGGCGCGGTCCTCACCCTCGGCCGCCTCCTGCACGACCATCCCGAACGCGACGCCGCCCAGGCCACCGACCACATCACCGAAGACCTGCTGCGCATGTTCGGCCTGACCGCCCCCGAAGCCGGCGAGATCTGCGCACGCCCCCTCCCGGACCTGACCGCATCCCTGGAGACCGAACGGGTCGCCTGACCGCTCTCTTCCAGCGGCTGGTCAAGCGGCCGAGCCTGGATCTGGATGACATTCAGGGCGTCATTCTGCGGGCGCGGCCCGAGCCGTATGTCGGGACGCACGCGGTCCTGGAGATCACGCCTTCACCACGCGAGCACAGGCCCGACGGACGGTCGCAGCCTGGATCGACCACTACAACACCGGACGGCGGCACTCCACCGCCTCGGCGGAATTTGCAGAAATCCCCGCAGCACGGCCACCGCGGAAATGGCGCGGATCATGCCTGCGGCCGCACGGTCGCTGAGATCGCCGATTAGAGAATGCGAGCGAATCAATACTGATACGCGGTTGGGGTACTCCTGCGAGGAAGGCGGCTGAGCAGGGTCATGCCCTTACTCACGACCCTGCTCACGAACCGGACATATCAGACGCCAGAGGCCGGGCCCGCGATGCGGACCCGGCCTCTGACCTGGGGTGGAGATGAGGGGATTCGAACCCCTGACCCCTTCGATGCGAACGAAGTGCGCTACCGGACTGCGCTACATCCCCGTGGTGCGGGACTGACTTTAGCAGGGGGGGAGGGGTGGGCGGTAATCGGTTAGTCGTTGACGGCGCGGCGGGGGGTGGAGGAGTCGTCGGCGTACTGGTCGAACAGTTCGGTGCGGGGGGTGAAGGGCAGGAGGGTGGCGTCCGGGATGGCGTCCAGGGCGGCCTGGGCGGCAGCGGCGGCCGCTGCGGTGGCGAGGGTGCGGCGGAGGTGGTGGCGGGCTTCGGCGGCGGCCTGGGCGCGCTCGGCGTCGATCTTGGTGGCGGTGCGCAGGAGCGCCAGGTGGGTGAGGAGCAGGACGGCCGGGGGCGCGGTGACGTACCAGGGGGCCAGGCCCGTGACCGGCAGGAGCGGCG
>NZ_BAAGZI010000407.1:0-4989 GCF_054778695.1 Actinocorallia lasiicapitis | reverse complement strand
CGGGGTCGCTCCGCAGCGCGACGGTGGTGCGGGGCTCCGCGAGCGCCGCCCAGACGGCACCGTCCAGCGGATCGGGATCCCGCGGCTCCCGCTCACCCCGGCAGAGCGTGCCCTTCTCGACGGTGCCGACCGCGCCCTGGACCCGCAGGGCCGCCAGGCTCGCACTGATCGCGGCGTCCAGGAACCACCAGTTCAAGGTGGCCAGGGCGTACGGAGACAGCCCGCGGACGGCCGCCTCGCGAGCGGGCTCCTCCTCGGCCGCCACCCGGAGGCAGAGCCGGTAGACCACGGCGATCGCGCCGAAGTACGGGACGACGAGCAGCGACAGGAGCATGATCCATGCTCTCCCGGCCGAGGCCGGGTGCCCAGACCTAAACCTAGTCGTCGAGGCCCTTTTCGATGGCGTAGCGGACGAGTTCGACGCGGTTGTGGAGCTGGAGTTTGCCGAGGGTGTTCTGGACGTGGTTCTGGACCGTCCGGTGGGACAGGACCAGGCGTTCGGCGATCTGCTTGTAGGTGAGGCCCTTCGCGACCAGGCGCAGCACCTCGGTCTCGCGGTCGGTGAGGCGCGGGGCGTCCGGCTCGGGGGCGGGCGCGGCGGCCAGCCGGCGGTACTCGCCGAGGACCAGCCCGGCGAGGCCGGGGGTGAACACGGCGTCACCGGCGCGGGTGCGTTCGACGGCGTCCAGGAACTCCTCGCGGGCCGCCGACTTCAGCAGGTAGCCCGTCGCCCCCGCCTTGACGGCCTCCAGGACGTCCTCCTGCTCGCCGCTGGCCGACAGCACCAGCACCCGCACCCCGGACGCGGCCAGCGCCCTGGTCACGTCCACTCCGGAGATGTCCGGCAACTGCAGGTCGACCACCGCCACCTCGGGCTGGACGGCCCCGGCGATCCGCACCGCCTGACGCCCCTCCCCCGCCGTCGCGACGACCTCGTATCCGGCGTCGGCGAGATCACGTGCGACGGCCTCCCGCCACATGGGGTGATCGTCGACGACCATGACCTTGGTCATTAAACCTCCCACTGTTAAATCGTTGTGACCCTGGCACGCGCAGGTGGATGCCCCCGGTTTCCGGGGTACATAACGGCCATCGGCCACGCCCCCGGAGGTCCCCTGGTGCTCAGCTCGAGGCGTGCACTAGCCCTGTCCCTGCCGCTCCCGTTCGCCCTCGCTCTGACGGCCTGCGGGTCACCGTCCTATCACTACGTCAAGAACTCCGACGAGCACACCTACTTCAAGGTGCCCGCCGGATGGCACGAGATAGACGAGAAATCCCTCAACGCGACCCTCAACGAGACCGACCCCGACTCGGCGACCGCAGAGGTCATCAACAAGATCACCTGGTCGACGGCGTTCGACGCCGACGACGACCCGTCCGCCGGGCACCTGCTCGGGCTGGGCAGCGACCATCCGTTCGTCTACGCCACCGTACGCCGTCTCTCGGACGCCGAGCAGGGCGCCGTGTCGCTGAACCAGCTCCGCGACATCTTCCTGCCCGTCACCGAAGGCTCCCGGCAGGCCGCCGCGCAGAACGGCAGCGGGCTGCGCGGGTTCGAGCTGCTGCGCGACGACATCCTGACCCCCGGCCACGGGATCCGCGGGATCCGCGCCACCTACAACTACAGCGCGGCGCTCGGCGGGCTGCAGACCTTCGACCTGACCGCCTACACCAGCGACGACGGCCGTCTGTTCTGGATGGTCATCCGCTGCTCGGCCAAGTGCTTCAAAGACCGCAAGAGCGAACTCGACGCGATCGCCGCCTCGTTCACGGTGAGGAACAGCTGATGATCTTTCGGCGCAAGAAGAGCGGACCGGAGCCCGAAGTCGAGATCGACATCGAGGTCGCGGCCGTCCAGGTCGAGACAGGCGGGGCCGAGACCGGCGGGGTCGAGACGGTCGAGGAAGCCGAGGGTGAGGCCGTTCCGCCCGGGCCGACGCGCAAGCGCCTGTCGTTCTTCGACCGGTCCAAGTACCTGCTGCTGCTCACCCTGATCTGGTTCGCCCTGGTGTGGGCGTCGATGGCGGACAACCCGCTGCTGCCGTTCGCCGACGCCGCCCGGATCCAGGCCCGGGACGCCCGCTGGGTGTTCGTGCTCGCCGGGCTCGAACTCCTGCGCCAGACGCACTTCTTCGTCTCCGAACGCTGGTCGCGCTACCACGTGTTCTGGACGGAGCGGGTGTTCGGCGGCTTCGAACGGCAGGCCGGACGCAGGCTGTCGCCCTGGACCAGGTTCCGGATCGGCCGGATCCTCACCTGGCTGTTCTGGCTCGCGGTCGTCGCGGTCGTCATCGGCAAGGCCAGGGACACCTCCCCGGTGCTGGCGCTGTTCCAGCTGCCCGCGCTGATCTGGCAGGCGCTGCCCATGCTGATCCAGGTGCTCTTCATCCTGTTCATCGTGGTCGGCCAGTTCGTCGCGATCTTCTGGTTCCTGTCCAAGGGCGGCGTCGACGTCTACTACCCCGACGACATCAAGACCAGGTTCACCGACGTCTGGGGCCAGGACCACGTGCTGGAGCGGGTCCAGGAGAACATCCTGTTCCTGGAGAACCCCGAGGAGATCGAGGCCAAGGGCGGGTACGTCCCCGGCGGGATCCTGCTGTGGGGGCCGCCGGGCACCGGCAAGACGCTGATGGCGGAGGCCGTCGCCGGACAGACCGGCAAACCGTACGTCTTCGTCGATCCGGGCGCGTTCATCAACATGTTCATGGGCGTCGGCGTGCTCAAGGTGAAGGGGCTGTTCCGGAAGATCCGGAAGCTGTCGCTGCGGTACGGCGGCGTCATCGTGTTCTTCGACGAGGCCGACTCGCTGGGCCGCAGATCGCTGCCGTCCGGGGGGCCCGCCGGGCAGCCCGGCATGTCCGGGTTCACGCACGGCGGCTGCCACGGAACGAGCTACCTGTCCGAGGACACCCGCTGGAAGCTCGCCACGCGAGGCGCCGCGCCCGCCGAAGGCCAGGACAAGATCATGATGGGGGGCGGGATGGGCGGCGGCGGTGACATGGGCACGCTCCAGGCCCTGCTCACCGAGATGTCCGGGCTGAAGAAGCCGCGCGGGTTCGTCAACCGGCACGTCCGCAGGGCGCTGGGGATGCGGCCGAAACCGCCGCCCAAGTACCGGATCCTGATCATGATGGCGACCAACCTGCCGAACGCCCTGGACGAGGCGCTGCTCCGCCCCGGCCGGATCGACCGGATCTACAAGGTCGGCTACCCGTCCAAGGCGGGCCGGGTCCGCACCTACCGGGGCTACTTCGACAAGGTCGACCACGAGCTGACCGACGACGACCTCGACAAACTCGCGACCGTCACCCCGTACGCGACCGGCGCGACCATCAAGGACCTGGTCAACGAGTCGCTGATCACCGCGATCCGGGCCGGACGCGACGTCATCACCTGGTCGGACGTCATGCACGCCAAACGGCTCAAGCAGCTCGGCCCGCCCGAGGACGTCGAGTACATCGAGCGGGAACGGCACGCCGTGGCCGTCCACGAGGCGTGCCACGCGGTGATGGCCTACCGGATGCGCAAACACCTCGAGATCGACATCGCGACGATCGAGAAAGGCTCGGACTACCTCGGCATGGTCGCCTCGATCAAACCGGAGGACCAGTTCACCCGCTGGCGCACCGAGTACGAGGCCGACATCCTCGTCTCGCTGGCCTCGCTGGCCGGGGAGCGGATGTTCTTCGGCGACGACAACTCCTCCGGCGTCTCCGGCGACCTGCACTCCGCGACCCTCGTGGCCGCGCTGATGGAGTCGCACTGGGGCATGGGCAGCGGGATCACCTCACTGCCCGCGCTCCAGGACCTGGAGATCGGCGGCCCCGGCAAGGTCGAACCACGCGGCCCGAGCGGCAACGGCAGCCCGCCCAAGGTCTCGGATCCCTCGGGCGGGCGGCTGCCCGACCGGATCGAGTCGCTGCTGGTGAAACTGCTGGCGAAGGCCGAGACGATCCTGACCGACGCCCGCGCCGAAGTGCTCGCCCTCGCGCACGCCCTGGAAACCCACAAGACCCTCACCGGCGACGACGTCCTGGCCGTCATCGACAGACGGCAGGGCCCCCTGATCGACGGCACGGTCTACGCCGACGCCGAGTTCGCCCGCGATCTGGAGCGCTACCACCAGGCGGCGGTCGCCGCCCACGAAGGGCACACCAAGGTCAAGCTGGCGCTGCCCGCCCCCCGCGGCGAGGTCGCCTTCGAAGCCCCCGCCGCCTCGGCCTGAACCCAACGACCCGACCACGTCGGCCTGAACGCATCGCCTCGAACACGGACGCCGCCTCCCCTCCGGCTTGAGGGGTGGCGGCGTCCGCGCGTCACAGGGCCCGCACGTCACGAGGCCCTTGTCAGGAGGTGCGGGTCGGGGCGGGGACGGGGCTGGGCGGCTGCGGGCTGAAGGACGGCAGCGGCTCCTCAGGGGGGAAGACGCGGCGGGGTTCGCGGGGGAAGTACGGGCGGGGGTCCTCGCGGTAGCGGGGGTAGGGCGGCCACTCGTCGTAGCCGGGGAGGGGCCTGAACCAGCCGGGCTCGGCTCGCTCGTCATCGTCGAAGTGGGCGTACCGCTTGGGCATGTGGTCGCCGTCGTCGTCGAACGTGCCGGTCAGGGCGACGACGCGGCCGCCGACCAGGCCGCCGAGCAGACCGGCGGCGAGCAGGCTCAGCAGCCCCGCCCCGCCCGCCCCCCGCACGACCCCGGAGAACCGACGCCGCTTGGGCGGCACGGCCGCGGGCGGCGTCTCGAAGGCGGCCGGTTCCGGTGCGGGCGCGGCGGCGGGCTCAGGGGTACCCGCCACGGGCTTGTCAGGGGGTTCAGTCATGCGTCACTCCAAGTTGCGGCGCGGTAGGCCGTCCAATGCGACCATCGTCCCGCCCCGCCCCTAAGCGTGGCATTAGGCCGTGTCTTATGGACCTTCAGTCCTACTGCGCGACGCCCAGGCACGCACCTCGCGGGCTTGTCGTCGGTCACCAGCCAAACCAGGCTGGCTC
>NZ_BAAGZI010000406.1:0-3242 GCF_054778695.1 Actinocorallia lasiicapitis | reverse complement strand
AGTCTGGTTTGCCGTCTGTTTTTTGAGAACTGCACAGTGGACGCGAGCATCTTAAGCAATTAAGTAAACCTGGAAACTATGTTTCTTGGTTCACCGTGATCTTGGTATGGACCTATTTGTGTGTGGTCTAAGTTTTTAAGGGCATACGGTGGATGTCTTGGCATCAGGAGCCGATGAAGGACGTGGGAGCCTGCGATATGCCTCGGGGAGTCGGCAACCAGACTTTGATCCGGGGATTTCCGAATGGGGAAACCTAGCACTCGTCATTGGGTGTTGCCGCCAGTTGAATTCATAGGCTGGTTGGTGGGAACGCGGGGAAGTGAAACATCTCAGTACCCGCAGGAAGAGAAAACAATTGTGATTCCGTGAGTAGTGGTGAGCGAAAGCGGAAGAGCCTAAACCGATCGTGTGTGATAGCCGGCAGGCGTTGCACGGTCGGGGTTGTGGGACCATCCCGCAGGGACTGCCGTTCTTGCAAGGAGTTACAAAATCTCGTGGTAGTCGAACGCAATGGGAAGTGCGACCGTAGACGGTGAGAGTCCGGTAGGCGAAACTGCGAGATCTTCTGGGTGTGTTCCCGAGTAGCACGGAGCCCGTGAAATTCCGTGTGAATCTGCCACGACCACGTGGTAAGGCTGAATACTCCCTGATGACCGATAGCGGACAAGTACCGTGAGGGAAAGATGAAAAGTGCCCCGGTGAGGGGTCGTGAAATAGTACCTGAAACCGTGTGCCTACAAGCCGTCAGAGCGTCTCCAGCAGACTTGTTCTGCTGTCCGTGATGGCGTGCCTTTTGAAGAATGAGCCTGCGAGTTACGATGTGTAGCGAGGTTAACCCGTGTGGGGGAGCCGTAGCGAAAGCGAGTCTGAACAGGGCGTCTGAGTTGCATGTTGTAGACCCGAAGCGGAGTGATCTAGCCATGGGCAGGTTGAAGCGCCGGTAAGACGGCGTGGAGGACCGAACCCACCAGGGTTGAAAACCTGGGGGATGACCTGTGGTTAGGGGTGAAAGGCCAATCAAACTCCGTGATAGCTGGTTCTCCCCGAAATGCATTTAGGTGCAGCGTCACATGTTTCTCGCCGGAGGTAGAGCTACTGGATGGCCGATGGGCCCTACAAGGTTACTGACGTCAGCCAAACTCCGAATGCCGGTGAGTGAGAGTGTGGCAGTGAGACTGCGGGCGATAAGGTTCGTAGTCGAGAGGGAAACAGCCCAGATCATCGACTAAGGCCCCTAAGCGTGTGCTAAGTGGGAAAGGATGTGGAGTTGCCGTGACAACCAGGAGGTTGGCTTAGAAGCAGCCATCCTTGAAAGAGTGCGTAATAGCTCACTGGTCAAGTGATTCCGCGCCGACAATGTAGCGGGGCTCAAGCACACCGCCGAAGTCATGGCATTAGCACTCTGTGCTGATGGGTAGGGGAGCGTCGTGCAGCCGGTGAAGCAGCGGAGTGATCCAGCTGTGGAGGCTGTTCGAGTGAGAATGCAGGCATGAGTAGCGAATGAGCAGTGAGAAACTGCTCCGCCGGATGACCAAGGGTTCCTGGGGCAGGCTAATCCGCCCAGGGTAAGTCGGGACCTAAGGTGAGGCCGACAGGCGTAATCGATGGACAACGGGTTGATATTCCCGTACCCGCTGGTACGCGCCAACGCTGAACCCAGAGATACTAACCACCTTGAATCTGTTCATGACCCTTCGGGGAAGTGTTCAGCCTAGAGCTGGGACCTGATCTGGTAGTAGGTGAGCGATGGGGTGACGCAGGAAGGTAGCTCAGCCCGGGCGATGGTAGTCCCGGGGTAAGACTGTAGGGAGTGGGATAGGCAAATCCGTCTCACATGTATCCTGAGAGTTGATGCCGAGCCGTTTTAGGCGAAGTGAGTGATCCTATGCTGCCGAGAAAAGCCTCTAGCGAGTGTACTGGCGGCCCGTACCCCAAACCGACTCAGGTGGTCAGGTAGAGAATACCAAGGCGATCGGGTGAACTGTGGTTAAGGAACTCGGCAAATTGCCCCCGTAACTTTGGGAGAAGGGGGGCCATGCATGGTGATCACCCTTGCGGTGTGAGCTGTGGGTGGCCGCAGATACCAGGGGGAAGCGACTGTTTACTAAAAACACAGGTCCGTGCGAAGTCGTAAGACGCTGTATACGGACTGACGCCTGCCCGGTGCCGGAACGTTAAGAGGACCGGTTAGCTGAGTAATCAGCGAAGCTGAGAATCTAAGCGCCGGTAAACGGCGGTGGTAACTATAACCATCCTAAGGTAGCGAAATTCCTTGTCGGGTAAGTTCCGACCTGCACGAATGGCGTAACGACTTCCCCACTGTCTCAACCACAGGCCCGGCGAAATTGCACTACGAGTAAAGATGCTCGTTACGCGCAGCAGGACGGAAAGACCCCGGGACCTTCACTATAGCTTGGCATTGGCGTTTGGAATGGCTTGTGTAGGATAGGTGGGAGACGGTGAAGCTCACACGCTAGTGTGGGTGGAGTCATTGGTGAAATACCACTCTGGTTGTTTCGAACGTCTAACCCGCGCCCCTTATCGGGGTGGGGGACAGTGCCTGGTGGGTAGTTTAACTGGGGCGGTTGCCTCCCAAAATGTAACGGAGGCGCCCAAAGGTTCCCTCAGCCTGGTTGGCAATCAGGTGGCGAGTGCAAGGGCACAAGGGAGCTTGACTGTGAGACCGACGGGTCGAGCAGGAGCGAAAGCTGGGCCTAGTGATCCGGCACCTACGTGTGGAAGTGGTGTCGCTCAACGGCTAAAAGGTACCCCGGGGATAACAGGCTGATCTTCCCCAAGAGTCCATATCGACGGGATGGTTTGGCACCTCGATGTCGGCTCGTCGCATCCTGGGGCTGGAGTAGGTCCCAAGGGTTGGGCTGTTCGCCCATTAAAGCGGCACGCGAGCTGGGTTTAGAACGTCGCGAGACAGTTCGGTCCCTATCCGCTGCGCGCGTAGGAGTCTTGCGAGGATCTGTCCCTAGTACGAGAGGACCGGGACGGACGAACCTCTGGTGTGCCAGTTGTCCTGCCAAGGGCACGGCTGGTTGGCTACGTTCGGAAGGGATAACCGCTGAAAGCATCTAAGCGGGAAACCTGCCTCCAGATGAGGACTCCCTCCCCCGTGAGGGGGGTAAGGCCCCCGGCAGACTACCGGGTTGATAGGCCGGAGATGGAAGCACCGCAAGGTGTGGAGTCGACCGGTACTAATAGGCCGAGCGACTTAACCAACACACAACCAT
>NZ_BAAGZI010000405.1:0-5006 GCF_054778695.1 Actinocorallia lasiicapitis | reverse complement strand
GGCGGGTCGATCCTGCCGCAGATCGCGCCGGCCACGCCCGCCCCGACCACTCCGGCGCCGGCCGTTCCGGCACCGGCGCCGGTCTCGGCGACGCCGACCCAGCCGCCGACGACACCGCCGACGACATCACCGGCGCGCTGAAGCCGGGAAGGACGATTCCGTGGAGTTCCTACCGACCGCACAGGCGGTCTCGGTGTTCATGGTGGTGCTGTTCCTGGCCTACCTGGTCACCATCCTCGTGCCGTACACGCTGCGCAAACCCGGCCCGGCCGGTGACAGCGGCGAGTACAGCTGGCACTTCTTCGTCCCCTGCCGGGACGAGGAGGCCGTCATCGGCCACACCCTGACCCGGCTGCGCGAAGACTTCGACGGCCACATCTGGGTCATCGACGACGACAGCGACGACGCCACCTGCGCGATCGTGGAGCGTTTCGCGCAGACGCACCCCGACGTGCACCTGGTGCGCCGCCGCCGTCCCGAGGCCCGCACCGGCAAGGGCGACGCGCTCAACACCGCCTACGAGCGGCTCGACGCGTTCCTGCCCGCGGGCACCGACCGGTCGAAGGTCATCGTGGGCGTGGTCGACGCGGACGCGGCGCTCGCGTCGAACGCGCTCGACCAGGTCGCGGGGCCCGGCGGGTTCGAGAGCCCGAAGGTCGGGGCCGTCCAGGTCGCCGTCTACATGGCGAACCGCGGGGCGCGTCCCGCCCGTCCCGACCGGGGCCGGCTGGGCAACCTGTTCGCCCGCTACCTGGTCCGGATGCAGGACCTGGAGTTCCGCACCACGATCGCCGCGATGCAGATGCTCCGCGGTCGCACCGGCTCGGTCGGGATGGGCGGCAACGGCCAGTTCACCCGGCTGTCGGTGCTGGACGAGGTCAGCACCCGCTACGGCTGGCCGTGGCACAACGCGCTGCTCGAGGATTACGAGCTGGGCCTGCGGGTGCTGCTCAGCGGGCACGAGAACCGCTACGTGCACGACACCTACGTCGCGCAGGAGGGCCTGACCAGCCTGCGCCGCCTGATCACGCAGCGGACCCGCTGGTCGCAGGGGAACATGCAGTGCGCCCGCTACCTGCCCGAGATCCTGCGGTCCAAGCACTTCAGCAACGCGGGCGTCGTCGAGGCGTGCTACTTCCTGACCTTGCCGTTCATCCAGCTCACCGGTGTCGTCATCTGGCCGGCGGTGCTGGTCTCCGTGCTGATGAAGGTGTCGGCGGGCGGCGGCGGCGACATGGTCCAGGGCACCCTGGCGTACTGGTGGTTCTGGGCGCTGGTCCTGCTGATCGGGATCACGCCGTTCGGCATCTGGGGCCCGATCTACCGGCGCAAGTGCGAACCGCAGGCCGCCTGGTGGAAGGGGCTCGTCTGGGGCCTCGGCCTCTGGCTCTACGTCTACTACATGTACATCTCCGTGCTGCGGGCGTTCGCCCGGCTGCTGCTCGGCCAGACCGGCTGGGTGAAGACCCGCCGCAACGCCGAGCCGGAGCGCGCCACGGAGCTGGAACGGACCGCGAGGGAGCTGACCGATGCCGGAGCCCGCTGACGAGGCCGTCGGGCGGCTCATCACCCCGGCGCGGCTGGGGCTTTCCCTGACGTTGTGGGGGACGATGATCTGGATCATCGCCAACGCCACGCCCGCCCGCGCGCAGGAGGCGAAGCTCGCCGCCCTGCTCGCGGGCCCGGTGACGCCCGGCTACGCCTCCTCGACCAGGGACATCGTGCTGATCGGGCTCGGCACCCCCGACCAGCTCGCCCTGCGGATCACCAACGAGTGCACGGTGGTCCTGCTCCTCGTGCCGATGCTGTTCCTGGCCGGGCTGATCAGCCTGTTCCGCCGGTTCGGCGTGTGGAGCGTCCTGCTCGGGCTGCTGATGGGCGCCTCCGCCGTGATCTTCACCAACCAGGTCAGGATCGTGCTGATCGCCTGGGCGACGGAGACGTACGGGGTCGACCTCGGCTACGAGCTGACCCACAAGTTCTTCGGTTCGGTGCTCGCGATCGCCGGGTTCGCCGGCGGGCTGCTGCTGATGCTGCGGGTCGCGCCGCACCTGTTCGGACGGAAGGGGGCCGGCCGATGAGGCGGTCCTTGTGGTGGGCGGCCGCCCTGCTGACGGTCGCCGGCTGCGCCTCGCCCAACCAGTTCGAGGGCGCGGTGGCGACGGGTTCGATGCCGGTCGGCTCCTGCCACCGGTTCTCCGACCCCTACGAGCTGTACGTGGCCAGCGACATCGCGCCGCCGGTGCCGTGCGACACCCCGCACCAGACCGAGACCATCGGGTTCGCGAAGGTCCCGAAGGTGATGGCGGCGATGCCGGAACGCCCGGAGCGTCCCGCCGACCTGGCGGGGCCCGCGTGCGACGCGATCGGCTACAAGCGGATCCGCACCTACATGGGCGCCGACGAGCTCGACGCCCAGTACGGCGTCGACATCTGGATGAAGTTCCCGACCAGGGACGAGTGGAAGGACGGGCTGCGGGTCGTCCGCTGCGATCTGATCCCCTCCTACCAGGGCGGCCCGATCGGGCCGAGCGTGTCGCAGCCGCTGCAGGGTGTGCTCCGCAGGGCCGACTCGGCGCGGTTCCGGCACTGCCGGGACGGCATGAAGGACGTCACCTGCGACCGTGCGCACACCGCCGAGCACGTCGGCGGATGGAACGCTCTGGACGGCAAGCGCTACCCGGGGGCCAAGAAGGCCGCCGCGAAACTCGCCGACCAGTGCTGGCGGAACGCCGAGCAGTACACCTCGGGCGCGGTCGGGCGCGGCGACCTGAAGGTCACGACCTCGGGACTCTCCCTGGCGCAGTGGCGCAGGGGCACGCGGACCAGTGACTGCTGGGTCGTCAACGTGACCGGCCGGACGTCCGGGACGCTCCGTGCCGGACTGATCGGAGAGTCGGACAGATGAGCCTGCTTGTAGAACCGGCACCGGTACGGGAGGCCGTCTCCCCGAGGCGGGCGCGTCCCGCCCGTCGGGAGGGGCGCGCGGCGCTCGTCGTGGGCCTGGCCATCACGGGCCTGCTGCTGGGACGGCTGCTCCTCGGCGGCACCGTCGGCTTCGGCGACCAGGGCGACGCCCACCGGCTGATGTGCTCGGTCGGCGTCGCGGACGCCACCCCGTACAACGAGCTGGGCCCGCGCTACCTGCACCTGAAGTGGAACGACCACCGCTGGTACGGCGAGACCTGCGGGTCGGACGGCTCCGGCGAGCCGTACGAGTCGACCCAGCTCTGGCTGCTGTGGGGCGCGAAGTACCTGTCGGGCTGGATGTTCGGCGGCGGCGGGCTCGACCTGCGCGCGCTGGGCGTCCTGTGCTCGGGGCTGGCCGGGCTGGTCTGCGCGGGGCTGTTCCTCGTGCTGCCGGGCTCGCGCCGGATGCGGCTCTGCATCGTCGCGGGGCTCGCGCTGATCTTCGCCGACTCGGCGTTCGCCGGCTACTTCATCTCGCCGTACAGCGAGCCCGCCGCGCTGCTCGGCTCGGTCACCATGCTGATCGCGCTGATCGCGATCTGGAAGCGCGGCCATTCGACGGTGCCGCTGCTGGCCGCGGTCTGCGGGGCGGCCGCGTTCACCATCGCGGCCAAGACCCAGACCGTCGCCTACATGCCGGCGGTGGCGCTCGGGCTGCTGGCCGTCCCGTTCCGCGGGCCGTGGGTGGACGCCCGCTGGACCGGCGGCAACCTCAAGATGGAGTGGCTGCGGCGGCGGCTGCCCGCGCTGGTCGCGCTGTCGGTGCTGGCCGTCTTCTGCGTCGGCTACCTGCAGGCGCAGCCGGAGCGGTTCCGCTACCAGAACACCTACAACGCGATCTTCGGTGAGCTGCTGCCGAACAGCCCCGACCCGGCCGGCGACCTGGTGGCGATGGGCCTCGACCCGGCGTGGGCGTCGGCGAGCGGCAGCAACCTGTACTCGGCGAACGCGCTCGCGGGGACCCCGGTCTACGAGGAGTTCAAGCGGGAGGCGAGCCTCGGCGACGTCGGGCTGTTCTATCTGACGCACCCGGACCGGCTGCCCGCCCTGTTCGAACGGGGCATCGCGACGGCCGTCCAGCTGCGGCCCGCCTATCTGGGGTCGTTCGAGAAGAGCGAGGGCCACGGGCCTTACGCGCAGGAGCACCGCGTCATGGTGGTGTCGTGGCTGTTCGCCGTCTTCCAGTGGGCGCACTGGCTGATGATCGCGCAGTGGGTGCTGCTGGTGATCGGCGGGCTGCTGGTGGTCAACCACCAGACCATGTCGCGGCGGCGCAAGGCCTACGGCTGGCTGGCGCTGTTCATCGCGGTCTCGACCGTGTGCCAGTTCTGGGCGGTGATGTTCAGCGACGGGACCGCCGACGGCATCAAGCACATGGTGTTCGTCGACTTCCTCACCGCGCTGGGCCTGCCGGTTCTCGGGGCGTGCGCGGTGCTGCTGGTCAACGCGGTGCGCTCGGCGCTCCCGCTGCCCGCTCCCCGCACACGCTGATCCACGGCCGTCCAGGCCGGAACGTCGAAGGGGCCCGTCCGTTCGGACGGGCCCCTTCTGTGCTGTTTGAGCGGGTACCGCTCGATCAGTGGATGCCGGGGCCGGTGACCACGGGCCCGTCGGTCCTGGCGTCCATCGCGGGTGCGAGCGGGATCAGCGCGACGGCCGCGAGGGCGACGCAGCCGGCCGCCGCCAGCGGCAGCAGGACGCGCGGACGCGGCGACGAACGCTGGATCGGCCGCTCCAGCAGGTGGTAGGTGAGCGCCGCCAGCACGAAGCTCGCCGCCAGCGCCACGGCCACCCGCTGCGCGGGAGCCCAGCCCGGGTAGACCGTCCCCAGGTAGACCCAGACGGGCCAGTGCCACAGGTAGAGCGGGTAGCTGACCCGTCCGATCCAGAGCACGGGACCGAGCGTCAGCAGCCGTTCGCCGGGCGCGCCGCCCCGGCCGAGCGCCCCGATGAGCAGCGCCGCCGCCACCCCGACGAGCGGAAGCTGCCACAGGTACAGCGCCGCCGAGTCGATCGCGGCGACGCACCAGACGGCC
>NZ_BAAGZI010000404.1:0-5048 GCF_054778695.1 Actinocorallia lasiicapitis | reverse complement strand
GGATCCGGGGCGCCGAGCGCAACCGGCCGAACCGGCCCGCGCCGACCAGCACGAAACCGAACGACGGGCCGAACGCCACCGCCGCCGCCAGCAGCGCCCCGGTCACGCCCGCCGCCGCATAGCCGACGGCCGCGACGGTGTGCACCACGGGACCCGGCGTGATCTGGCCGAGGGCGACCGCGTTGAGGAACTGGCCCGCGGTCATCCAGCCGTGCCCGACGGCGTCCGCCTGCATCAACGGGATGATCACGAATCCGCCGCCGTAGGAGAGCGCCCCGACCTTGAACGCCGTCCAGCTCAGTGACGCCAGCCCGCCGATCCCGCCGACGGGCAGGAACACCACCGCCGCCCGCCGGGGCTCCCGGACGCCGAGTTCGGCGAACCCGCACGCCAGCAGCACCAGCACCAGCCACGGGCCGATCTCCGCCCCGGCCACTCCCCCGACGGCGAGATAGAGGAGCCACCGCCGCCGGTCAGGGGCCCGTTCCCTGCTGGACGCCACCAGCCCCCATCCGGCGTCGACGGCGACGGCCGCGACGGCCGAACCGTCCCCCGCCGCCCGCGCCCGCACCCACTCCGGCGGGTTCCCCGCCAGGAACAGCGCCGACAGCAGCACGATGAGCGCCAGCCCCGGCAGGATGAACGCCAGCCCGCCGGCCACGGCCCCGGCCCGCCCGCGCACCCGCCACCCCGCGAAGATCGCGAGCTGGGTCGACGACGGCCCCGGCAGCAGATTGCACGCGGCGACGGCGTCCTCGAACTCCCCCGCCCCGATCCACCCCCGCCGCTCCACACAGAGCTCCCTGAGCATCCGGATATGCGTGGGCGGCCCCCCGAACCCCGCACCCCCGATCCACCCCCAGGCCCGGACGACCTCCCCGATCCGCACCTCGTCCACGCCCGCAACCCTCCCACGCCCCCTCCCCACCGCCCCCCACGGAACCGCCCCGTTCCACCACCTTTCATCCCACCGCCACCCCCCATCCACCCCACACCGCGCACCCACGACCCAGCCTGCGCGAGCACCCGGGTGGCCGGCATCCCACCGACCCCGATGACCATCAGGGCGCGCGGCCCGGTCTACCGCACGGCAACACCCCGAAGAAGCCTCCTGGGGGATGAAGGGCAATGGCTGGGCGTTCCGGCAGCACGCCGCGCGCCCACAGCGGTCAGCGGGCGCGCAGCTTGGGATGGGTTGCCAAGACTGGTTAGGAGTGGGAGGCGTCGGCGAGGGCGGAGAGGGTGGTGACGGTGCGGGGGTGGCGGGAGGCGAGGTTCTTGCGTTCGCCGGGGTCGGCGTGCAGGTCGTAGAGCTCGTTGTGCCACTGGGAGGAGCGGGCGGGGCGGGTGCGGCCGGGGGCGAAGCGGACGAGTTTCCAGCGGCCGCGGCGGACCGCCTCCGCCAGGCGGGTGACGCTGCCGTGCTCGGCGGCGTCAGCGCGGCGCGTCGCGTACAGCTCGCTGCGGTACCAGTAGCGGTGGCCGGGGGCGGAGGCGCCGCCGCGGCCGGTCAGGACACCGGCGATCGACGCGCCGTCCAGCCTGTCGGGAACCTTCGCGCCGGCCAGTTCGGCGAGTGTGGGGAGCAGATCGGTGTGCTGGGTGACGCGGCCGCTGCGGCCCTTCTCGACGAGGCCGGGACCCCAGACGACGAGCGGAACCCGGATCCCGCCCTCGTACAGGTTCCGCTTCTAGCCGCGGAGCGGGCCGTTGGCGTTGAACCGGTCCGGATCGACCCCGCCCTCCTCGTGCGGGCCGTTGTCGGAGGTGACGATCACGATCGTCGGCCGGTCCGATGTGCGGGCCGCCGCGACGATCCGGCCGATCTGGGCGTCGAGCCTGGTCACCTGGGCGGCGTGGCCGCGGTCGGCGCTCGGCCACGACCTGCCCGCGTACCGGCCCTGCGACGGGACGGTGCTGGGCGCGTGCGGCAGGTTCGGGCTGAACACGAGCAGGAACGGGTCGTCGCCACGGCGTTCGGCGAAGTCCACGGCCCGGTCGCGCAGCAGGTCGGGCGCGTAGGCGCCGTGCAGCGCCCGTTTGCGGTCGTCGTCCCAGAGGAAGCCGGGCCGGTAGTCGTGGGCGGCGCGGTGGGTGAGGTAGCCGAAGAACTCCTCGAACCCGTGGGCGTGCGGGTGGCTGGCCTGGTCGGGACGGTCCGGACCGAACCCCCACTTGCCGAACAGTCCCGTCCGGTAGCCGGCGGCCTTGAGCGGTTCGGCGAAGGTCAGGTCGGCGGCGCGCAGCGTGTTCGGGCTGCCGGCGCGCGGGTTCTGCCGGATCCGCGCGCGCCCGGAGTCGAGCCCGGTCAGCAGCGAGCACCGGGACGGCGCGCAGACGGCGGCCGCCGCGTAAGCCTGCGTGAACCGCAGCCCTTCCTGGGCCAGCCGGTCCACCACCGGGGTGGCGATCTTCCGCTGCCCGTAGCAGCCGAGTTCGCCGTAGCCCAGATCGTCGGCGAGTACCAGCACGAGATTGGGCCTGCGATCCGCGGGCGGTTCGGCGGCGGGCCGCGCCGTGGCGGGCCGAGCCCCTACGGCGAGCCCCGCCGCCCCGAAGACCGCACTCGTGAGCACTCGCCGACGATCCATCCCCACAAAGTACACCAAAAAACTATGGAATGCCCGGGAGAGAAGGGCCCCGATCCCCCACCGGAAGGGGAATCGGGGCCCTGGCCGGTCACGGGCGGGACCGGCGGGGGGAGGGATCAGTGGTCGGCGGCCTGCTCGGCGCCGATGCCGGTGAGCGAGCGGACCTCCATCTCCGCGTACTTCGGCGCGTTGTACTCCTTGCTCAGCACGGTGCCGAGCCAGCCGGCGAGGAAGCCCAGCGGGATCGAGACCAGGCCGGGGTTCTCCAGCGGGAACCAGTGGAAGTCGACCGAGGCGGGGAACAGGCTGAGGCTCTTGCCGTCGGGGCCGACGCCCTTGCCGGACACCACCGGCGAGAACAGCACCAGCAGCACGGCCGAGCCGAGCCCGCCGTAGATCGCCGAGACGGCGCCCTGGGTGTTGAACCGCTTCCAGAACAGGCTGTACAGGATGGCGGGCAGGTTGCCGGAGGCCGCGACCGCGAACACCAGCGCCACCAGGAACGCGACGTTCAGCTTCTGCGCGAAGATGCCCAGCACGATCGCGACCGCGCCGATCACGAACGCCGAGATCTTGGCGACCCGCACCTCCTCCTTCTCCGTGGCCTGGCCCTTGCGGATCACATGGGCGTACAGGTCGTGGGCGACCGAGGAGGACGAGGCGAGCGTGAGCCCCGCGACCACCGCGAGGATCGTCGCGAACGCGACCGCCGCGATGAACGCCAGCAGGATCGTCCCGCCGAGGTCGCCGAAGACGATCTGGCCGATCTTCTCGGCCAGCAGCGGGGCGGCCGTGTTGCCCGCCGCGTTCGACTTCTTGATCGCGTCGGTGCCGACGAGCGCCGCCGCGCCGAAGCCGAGCACGAGCGTGATCAGGTAGAAGGTGCCGATGATCCCGATGCCCCACAGGACGGACTTGCGGGCGTCGCGCGAGGTCGGGACGGTGTAGAAGCGGATGAGGATGTGCGGCAGGCCGGCGGTGCCGAGCACCAGCGCCAGCCCGAGGCTGATCAGGTCGAGCTTGCCGGCGAGCCCTTGGGCGTCGGTGCCGTACTTGAGTCCCGGTTCGAGGAACTTGTCGCCCTTGCCGGACTGCTCGGCGGCCTGGCCGAGCATGGAGGAGAGGTTGAAGCCGTACTTGCCGAGCACCAGGACGGCGATGAGGGTCGCGCCGCCCATCAGCAGCACGGCCTTGACGATCTGCACCCAGGTGGTGCCCTTCATCCCGCCGACCACCACATAGATGATCATCAGTGCGCCGACGCCGACGATGGTGAGCGCCTTGGAGGTCTCGCTGGTCAGGCCGAACAGCAGCGCGACCAGCGCGCCCGCGCCGACCATCTGCGCGAGCAGGTAGAACACCGACACCACGATCGTGGAGACGCCCGCCGCGACCCGGACGGGCCGGGGGCTCATCCGGAAGGCCAGCACGTCGGCCATGGTGAACCGGCCGGAGTTGCGCAGCAGCTCCGCGACCAGCAGCAGCGCCACCAGCCAGGCGACGAGGAAGCCGATGGAGTACAGGAAGCCGTCGTAGCCGGAGAGCGCGATGATCCCGGCGATGCCCAGGAAGGAGGCGGCCGACATGTAGTCGCCGCCGATCGCCAGGCCGTTCTGGATCGGGGAGAAGCTGCGGCCGCCCGCGTAGTAGTCGGTCGCGTCCTTGGTCTGCCGCGACGCCCGGACGGTGAGGAAGAGGGTGGCCCCGACGAAGACGAGGAACAGGGTGATCGCGAGCGTCTCGTGGCTCATGAGGCGTCCTTCCGGACCTTGGCCGCCAGGGGGTCGAGGGTGCGGCTGGAGAACCGCGCGTACCACGAGGCGATCGCGAAGGTCGACGCGAACTGCAGCAGCCCGAAGACCAGCGCGACGTTGATCTTGCCGAAGAGCTGGTGGCCCATGAAGCCGCGCGCCCAGGCGGACATCACGACATAGAGCAGGTACCAGAGCAGGAAGGCCGCGGTGAGCGGGAAGACGAACGAACGGAACTTGTGCCTGAGCGTCTGGAAATCCGGACTTTCCTGGATCTCCTCGTAGGCGGTGATGTTCTCGCGAGCCGAGCTCAAGAGAACCTCCTCGGGGAAGTGATGGGGGTCACTCGGGGTGGTGACCCACAAGGTAAAGCCGGGTCCCGGCCAAGTGGAGATGTCTATCGGCGAGGCGGCACCGCGAAGCGGCGACGACACGTCGGCTGCGGCGAACGGTCGCTCCGGGACGGTGAGCGGTGTCAGACCCTGCGGGGACGCCAGTCGCCGCGGTCCAGGACTAGTCCTTCCGGGGTGTGCAGCCGGACCATGGTCCTGGCCACTCCGGCGGGCGGCCGGGTGGCGCGGGAAACGCCCGCCATGACGGCGAAAGTGGCCGGTACGGTCCACGCGCCGGGCTGTGCGAGGAGTGCCGCGCCCCAGCCGTCGCCCGGTCCTGCGGCGACGGTCCATAGCACCGCGGCGCCGGCCAG
>NZ_BAAGZI010000403.1:0-5101 GCF_054778695.1 Actinocorallia lasiicapitis | reverse complement strand
GCCGCCGCGCGTTGCGCCGGTTGATCGCCCAGACCAGCAGGGCGACGACGGACGAGCCGCCGGCCACGGCCGCGCCGCGCTTCACGTGGACGGCCTGGAGCCGTTCGCCCGCCGCGTCCTTGAGCCGCCGTCCGCGCTCCTGCGCGAGGTCGGTGATCGCGCCGGTCCTGTGCTCGTTCTCGGCCTGCCCGGGGGTCGGGGCCACGGTCGGGCTGGTGGTCTTGCCGGTTCCTGGCGTCGAGTTCATCGTGCGCTCCTTCGTCGAGTTCGTCGAGAGTCTTCGTGCCCCTCGGAGTTCCCTGAGTCCGGGTTCTAAACGGACGCCGATGTTTCAGCCCCGTGGGTCGGGCACGGGAACCGGGGACCGAGGAAAGGAGAGCACCATGAACGAAGAGGTCTGGAACTACGGACCCACCGCCGGCTACCCGATCGACGCCGACATCGTCGGCTACCGCGTCGAGGCGCTCGACGGGCACATCGGCAAGGTCGACAAGCACTCCCGGGAGGTCGGCGCCGCGTACCTGGTCGTCGACACCGGGCCGTGGATCCTCGGCAAGGAGGTCCTGATCCCGGCGGGCGTCGTCGAGCGCATCGACCCCGTCCAGGAGAAGGTCTACGTCTCCCGGTCCAAGGAGCAGATCAAGAACGCTCCCGAGTTCGACCGGGACAAGCACGAGGGCGACTCCGGCTACCACGAGGAGGTCGGCGGCTACTACGGTGGCCCGCCGTTCCTCGCGTAGCACCGTCGCGAACCCGGGTGCCGGGCCCCTTGCGGGGTCCGGCACCCTTCTGTGCGTTGCGGCGGTTCCGTCACTCCTCCCGTCCCGCGGCCTCCGGGACGGGTTCGAGGGCGTGCGCGAGGGCGTCCAGGATCGGGAACGTGAGCCCCGAAAGGTCGAGGACCCGGCGCGGGCCGCCGCCCGGCGGGGCGACGAGCCGTAGGCTCCCGAACGACGACCGGACCGCGAACCTGGTCTTGGCCAGCAGTTCCACCCCGCCGGAGTCCAGGACGGTCACCCCGCTGAGGTCGATGATCGCGTGGACGGGCGCCGGGCCCAGGATCACGGCCGTGAGGATCTCGGCCTCGGCCGCCTCGACGGTCGAGTCCTGGAGTTCACCGGTCAGCCCGAGGATCAGGAAGGCATCGTGACGTCGCGAGTTCACCGTCAACACGGGATCATGTCCTTCCGTAGTGGCGAAACGAACGAGGCCGTCGAGCGAACGGCCGACACATGAAATCTTATTCTGTAAACAAGTTTCAGGGAATGGCCGCCGAGGGCCGGACCTGAGAGGAGGTGGCGGCCCATGGACCCAGCGGAGCGCCCCGAAGACGGCAAGCCGTGGACCTTCCTGACCAACCACGCCCGCGTGCTGATCCAGATCGCCCGCGATCCCGAGGCGCGGATCCGGGACATCGCCGAGGCGATCGGCATCACCGAGCGCGCCACCCATCTGATCGTCGCCGATCTGGAGTCCGCGGGTTATCTGACGCGCCACCGGGTCGGCCGCCGCAACACCTACACGCTCGACGCCGCCCGCCCGTTCCGGCACCCCTCCGAGGCCGATCACGGCATCCAGCCGCTCATCGCCCTCTTCGCCCCGCGCACGGAGGAAGACGCGTGACGAGCCGCTGATCGCGGACCGGGCATGGCCGCCCGGACGTGACATGGGTGCGAAGCGTGACATGTTCCCGCCGGGGCACCGCTTCGGGGATCGGCCGGGTTCGGGGTTACTGGAGTGTGCGGCGGCCGGACGGCCGGCGCGGAAGCGCACTTCGGGAGTCGCGATGACGGTGACGGTTTCGGGGTTGGTCAGCGAGCCGTGGGCTCGGCGCGGGGTGGCCGGGATCCTCGCGGAGACACGGGAGGCGGTGGAGCCCGTCCACCGGGCGACGATCAGCGGGCTGCCCCAGGAGATCCGGCATATCGCTGGATACCACATCGGCTGGTGGGACTCGGGGGGACGGCCGACCGGCGGCCAGGGCAAAGCGGTCCGTCCGGCGCTGACGCTGGGTTGCGCGCGCGCCGTGCTCGGTCCCGGCACCGGCGCCGAACGGGCCGGACGCTGGGCGGCGGCCGCTGCCGCTGCCGTGGCGGTCGAGATGGTGCACGACTTCTCCCTGCTGCACGACGACGTGATGGACGGCGACCCGGTGCGCCGGCACCGTCCCGCGGTCTGGGTGGAGTTCGGGACGAGCCAGGCGCTCCTGGTCGGGGACACGCTGCTGGCGGCGGCCGTGGACCTCGTCGGCGCCGAGCCGTGGGTCAAGGTGCTGACCGCCGCGGTCGTCGACCTCTGCCTCGGGCAGGCCGCCGATCTGCGGTTCGAGACCGGGACGGGCATCGCCCTGGAGGAGTGCCTGGCCATGGCCGCGGGCAAGACGGGCGCCGTGCTCGGCGCGGCCTGCGCGATGGGCGCGCTGGCCGCCGGAGCCCCCGCCCCCGACGCCGACCACTACCGCGGCTTCGGTCTGGAGGTGGGGCTGGCGTTCCAGCACACCGACGATCTGCTGGGCATCTGGGGTGATCCGGCGGCGACCGGGAAGCCGGTCGGAAGCGATCTGGCGTCCCGGAAGAAGAGCCTGCCCGTGGTGGCCGCGCTGGCGTCCGGCACGACGGCGGGCGACCGGCTGGCCGACCTCTACGCCCAGGACGGCGAACTGGACGACGACCAGCTCACCCGGGCGGCGTCCCTGGTGGAGGCGGCGGGCGGCCGGGAATGGGCCCGCGCAGAGGCGGACCGCAGGATCGCCGTGGCGCTGGACCATCTCGACGCCGCCCGCCCCGACCCCGACGCCGCCGCCGACCTGCGGACCCTGGCGGCCTTCATGCTCCGCAGGGAGCACTGATGGAGGTCCTGCTGGCTTCGCCGCGCTCGTTCTGCGCCGGGGTGGACCGGGCGATCGAGACGGTCGAACGGGTCCTGGCGACGGCCGTAGCGCCGGTCTACGTGCGCAAGCAGATCGTCCACAACGCCCACATCGTGGCCGGGCTGCGCGCCCAGGGCGCGATCTTCGTGGACGAGCTGGACCAGGTGCCCGACGGCGCGACCGTCGTGTTCTCCGCCCACGGGGTCTCGCCCGCGGTCCGGCGGGAGGCCGAACGGCGCGGCATGAACGTCATCGACGCGACCTGCCCGCTGGTGACCAAGGTCCACCGGGAGGCGCGGCGCCACGCCGAGCACGGCGACACGATCGTCCTGGTCGGCCATGCCGGCCACGAGGAGGTCGAGGGGACGATGGGCGAGGCGCCGCACGCCACGGTCCTCGTCGAGTCGGAGCGGGACGTCGCCTCGGTCCGGGTGGCCGATCCGTCGCGGGTCGCGTTCCTCACCCAGACCACGCTGGCCGTCGACGAGACCGGCGACATCATCGACGCGCTGCGCGCCCGCTTCCCGCAGATCACGGGGCCCGGCGCCGACGACATCTGCTACGCGACCACCAACCGGCAGCGGGCCGTGGCCGCGGTCATCGCCGACGCCGACCTGCTCCTGGTGGTCGGCTCGGCGAACTCCTCCAACTCGGTGCGCCTGGTCGAGCTGGCCCTGCGCGCGGGCGTCCCGGCCCATCTCATCGAGGACGCCACCGAGATCGAGGAGTCCTGGCTGGCCGGGGTCGCGGTGGTCGGGGTGAGCGCGGGCGCGTCCGCCCCGCCCCATCTGGTCGACCAGGTGGTCGGGCGGCTGCGCGAGCTCGGCGCCGACACGGTCGAGGAGCGGTCGGTCGCCACGGAGTCGGTCGAGTTCGCCCTGCCCCGGCAGGTCCGCCGGGAACGGGAGGGCGGACGATGACGGTCCAGATCGACCGGATGACGGCCTTCCCGCTGATCTCCCGGCTCGGCGGCCCGGAAGATCTGCGCGCCCTGCCCGCCACGGCGCTGCCGGAGCTGGCGGCCGAGATCCGCGGCTTCCTCGTGGAGAAGGTGTGCGCGACCGGCGGGCACCTCGGCGCGAACCTCGGGGTCGTGGAGCTGACGATCGCGCTGCACCGGGTGTTCGGCTCCCCGGCCGACGCGCTGGTGTTCGACACCGGCCACCAGGCCTACGTCCACAAGATCCTGACGGGTCGTGCCGCGCGTTTCGACACGCTCCGCCAGGCCGGCGGCCTGTCGGGATACCCCGATCCCGAGGAGTCGGCGCACGACTGGGTGGCCAGTTCGCACGCCTCCACGGCCCTGTCCTACGCCGACGGGCTCGCGAAGGGGTTCGGGCTGGCCGGCCGCGGCCGCCGCGCCGTGGCGGTGATCGGCGACGGCGCCCTCACCGGTGGCCTGGCGTTCGAAGGACTCAACAACCTGGCCGCCGCGCAGGACCGCCCGGTGATCGTGGTGCTCAACGACAACGGCAGATCCTACGATCCGACCGTCGGCGGCCTGGCCCGCCATCTGGCCGCGCTGCGCGACCGCACCGGCGACGGCAACGTCTTCGAACAGCTCGGGCTCGCCTACGTGGGCCCGGTCGACGGCCATGACCTCGACGCCCTGGAGGACGCCTTCCGGCGGGCGAGGTCGGCGCGCCGCCCGGTCGTGGTGCACGCCGTCACCGAGAAGGGGCGCGGCTGGCGGCCCGCCGAGACCGACCAGGACGACAGGATGCACGGGATCGGCGTCCTCGACCCGGCGACGGGCCGCCCGCGGGCCGCCTCCCGGCCGTCGTGGACGTCGGTGTTCGCCGAGGAGATCGTCCGGATCGGCCGGGACAGACCGGACGTCGTGGGCGTCACCGCCGCGATGCGGATCCCCGTCGGCCTGCACCGGTTCGGCGCGGCCTTCCCCGACCGGCTGTTCGACGTCGGGATCGCCGAGCAGCACGCGGTCTGCTCGGCCGCCGGGCTGGCGATGGCCGGGACCCATCCGGTGGTCTGCGTGTACGCCACGTTCCTGAACCCGGCCTTCGACCAGGTCCTGATGGACATCGCCCTGCACCGCCTGCCCGTCACCTTCGTCCTCGACCGGGCCGGGATCACCGGCCCCGACGGCGCCTCCCACCACGGCATGTGGGACTCCTCGATCCTGTCGGCCGTGCCGGGGCTACGGGTGGCCGCGCCCCGCGACCCCGCGCGGCTGCGCGAACTGCTCGGCGAGGCCGTCGCCGCGGCCGGGCC
>NZ_BAAGZI010000402.1:0-5103 GCF_054778695.1 Actinocorallia lasiicapitis | reverse complement strand
GGCGGTGGAGGCACGGGCGGCAGGACGGTGCGCGGGACGGCGACCGGTGTCGCAGGGGCGGGCGGCGGATCGTCGACCGCGACCCCGTGGTCGGTGAGCAGGGCGGCGAGCCCGCCCGCGTAGCCCTGGCCGACGGCGCGGACCTTCCAGGAGGTGTCCCGCCGGTACAGCTCCAGCGCGACGATCGCGGACTCGGCGTCGAGCCTGTCGACCGTGAAGACATGATCGTCGACCGTCACCGAGGGGGCCGGGAGCGCGGCGAACGTGCCCTCGTCCAGGCTCAGGGTGATCAGGACGGCGTGGACGTCCGGGGGCAGGACGGCCAGGTCGACCGAGATCCCCGACGGCGTCCAGACCACCCCGGGGGCGGCCGGTGCGTTGTAGAAGACCAGGTCGGTGTCGGCGCGCGCCTTCAGGTCCCGGCCGACCAGCAGTGCGCTGAGGTCGGCCGGGGCGGCTGACGCGGTGACGGTGACCTGGGTGGCGCTCAGCGGGGCGTTCGCCCCGCGGACGAGCTGGACCATCAGGCTCAGGCGTGCGCGGCGATGGCCGGGAGCATGTCCTGGAAGGTGCGGCCCATGGACGGCTCGCCGATCGCGCCGAGCTTCCACTCCTGGCCGTGCCGGTACAGGCGCGCCATGACCATGCCGGTGTGGCCGCCGCCGCCCGTCAGGGTGTAGCGGGCCAGTTCGGCGCCGGTGGTCTCGTCGACCAGCCGGCAGAAGGCGTTCTCGACCTCGTTGAAGGTCTGCCCCTGGAACGAGCTGACGGTGAACACCAGCGAGCTGACGTGCACCGGGAGCCGGTTCAGATCGACGATGATCGACTCGTCGTCGCCGTCGCCCGCTCCGGTCAGGTTGTCGCCGGTGTGGCGCACGGAGCCGTCACGGGAGGTGAGCTGGCCGAAGTAGACCACGTCCGCGATCTGCTGGTCGGCGAAGATCACCACGGAGGCGTCCAGGTCGATCTCCTGCTCGCGTGAGCCGAAGAACCCCTTCTTCTTCACCGCGTCCCAGCCGAGGCCCATCCGGACCAGGGTCAGGCCGCCACCGTCGGGCTTGCTCAGCGAGATCCGCTGGCCCTTCTGCAAGGAGACAGTCACGAAGTCGCCCTCCCTCGTTGTTCGTCAGTCCGGGTGTCGATCCGACGCGGACTCCCAGCCTATGGTGCGAGCGGCTTCTTCGTCCCGAATCGGAGATATGTGATCACCGTACCGGCCGTCGCCATCGCGACCAACCCCCCACCCGCCAGGGCGAGTCGCGGCCCGAGATTCTCCGCGATCCAGCCGACCATCGGCGAGGCGATCGGGTTGGTGCCCAGGAACACCAGCATGTACAGGCCCATGACCCGGCCGCGCATCTCACCGCTGACCCCGAGCTGCATGGTGGCGTTGGCGGCCGTGGTGAAGGTCATCATCGCCAGTCCGGCGGGGGCCAGCAGGGCCAGGAACAGGGGCCAGGTCGGCATCAGACCGGCGAGCACCTCGAACAGCCCGAACCCGAACGCCGCCCCGTACAGGAGCCTGCGGTCCGGCCGGATCCGGCGGGCCGCCAGCAGCGCGCCCGCGCACGCCCCCACCGCCAGAACAGTGCTGGCCAGCCCGAACTGCGACGCGCCCTTGCCGAACACCTCCGTCGCCATCAGCGCGGCCGTGATCTGGAAGTTCATCGCGAACCCGGCGACCAGCGCGATCGTCACCAGCAGCAGGACCAGATCGCGGCGGCCCCGCACATAGCGCAGCCCCTCGCGGAGCTGGCCCTTGGCGCGCGGGACGGGCTCGCGGACGAGCAGCTCGTCCTCGCGCATCAGCGCCAGCCCGACGATCACCGCGCCGAAACTGGCCGCGTTCAGCAGGAACACCGGGCCCGTCCCGATCAGCGCGATCAGCACTCCGGCGACGGCGGGACCCCAGATCCTGGCGCCGTTGAAGGTGGCGCTGTTCAGGGCGATCGCGTTCGGCAGGTCCTTGCGGCCGACCAGTTCGACGACGAAGGTCTGGCGGGCCGGATTGTCGAAGGCGGTGGCCAGCCCGAGCACGAACGCCAGCACGTACACATGCCAGACCTGCGCGTGGCCGGTCAGTGCCAGCACCCCCAGGACCAGCGCGGGGGCGCCCATCGCGAACTGCGTGTACAGCAGCAGCCTGCGGCGCGGGAACCGGTCGGCGATCACCCCGCCCCAGAGGCCGAACAGCAGCAGCGGCAGGAACTGCAGGCCCGTGGTGACGCCGAGGGCCGTGCCGCTGCCATGGGTGAGTTGCAGGACCAGCCAGTCCTGGGCGATCCGCTGCATCCAGGTGCCGGTGTTGGAGACGATCTGCCCCGACATGTACAGCCGGTAGTTCCGGTTGCGGAGCGAACGGAACATCCCGCCCCGGTTCAGCTCCTGCTGAGCTTCTCCAGGATCGGGGTGGCCTGCTCCAGGATGGTCCGCTCCTGCTCGGTCAGGGAGCGCAGGCTCTGCGACAGCCACGCCTCCTTGAGCCGGCGCTGCTCGGTCAGCAGTTCCCGTCCTGCGTCGGTCGGGGCGAGGACCACCTGGCGGCCGTCCGTCGAGTGGGGGCGGCGCGCCACCAGGCCCAGACGCTCCAGGGCCGCGAGGGTGCGGGTCATGGAGGGCGGTTGCACCTTCTCGTGGTCGGCCAGCTCCCTGGGCGTCATCTCGCCGTGCTTGTCCAGGACCGCGAGCGCCGCGAACTGGGTGACCGACAGCACGCCGCTGCCCTGGTGCCGCAAGCGCCTGGACAGCCTGGCCACGGCGATCCGCAGCTCCTCGGGGAGCCTCGAGCGGTTCGTCTCGTCCATCATCGTCTACATCGTTAGCAAGAGTCATTACCTCTGCTAACGACCTCCTCCTCACTGTTATTCCTACGGGTCGGTAGGCTGGACGGTATGGCACGCCCGCGACAGCCGGAACCCGCACCGCTGCGGACCAACGACGTCTACGTGGCGGCCGCGGGCACCGCGCTGTGGGCGGTCGCCCTGGCCGTCCTGCTGATCATCGGACTGCCCGCCGATGAGCGGTGGTGGTACTGGGTGTGCGTGACGGGCATGGCCATCGGGCTGTTCGCCTGCCTGTACATCCCCAGGCTGCACCGTGTCCGCGCGCGCGCCGACGAACGGCACGCGGCGGAACGCGGCGAAATCCCCGCCGACGGGATCACGGAGACCGGCGGGGCCTCAGGAGAGGTCGAACTCCGCTAGCTCGACGGCCGCCTGCGCCGGATCGAGCAGGATCGCCGCCAGCAGATGGCGGTCGGGCCAGCGGCCCAGCTCCCACGCGATCGCCCGGGCCAGGCCCTGCGTGGTGGCGGCGTGCGGGATCCCGTCGTACCACCAGGGGACCTCATGGCCGTCCACGGTCAGCGGGGCGTGGTGCCGGTAGGTCTCCGGGGCCTCGGGGAAGGCGTCCAGGACGGCCTGCGGGACGGGACGCTCCTCGCCCGTCGAGGTGATCTCGCCGGTCAGCTCGTCCGTGGCCAGGGAGAGATCCAGCAGCTCGGCCAGGGCCTCGGCCTCGGTGTGCGGCAGCAGGATCAGCGGCTGGCCCGTCAGGAGCGGCAGCGTGAACGGGGCGTCGACGACGATCACGTCATCGGCCGGAACGATCTCCAGCGCGTCGCCGACGACGGCCCTGATCCGGTCGGGCGGCGCGAGATCGGCGGCCCCCGCCAGCCAGGCCCACAGCTCGCGGAGCTGGGCGCGGCGGACCGTCCTGGCCGGATCGGCGAGACGGTCGAGGAGCTCGTCCGGGGGGACGTCGGCCAGCTCGCTCCGGACGCCCAGCGCGCGGGCGAACTCGGGATCGAGCCCTTCGGGCGCGGTGTCGTACAGCCCTTCGAGCAGCGGATCGGAGTCGGCGGCCCGGCGCGGACCGCCCAGCACCTCGTTCCTGGCCAGCCACCACGACGTGTACGACGGCACGGCCGTCCCGTCGTGCATCCGCAGCGGCTCGACGATCGCCTCCCGCAGCGGCGGGCGCGCCAGCAGCGGCAGCGCCGCCTCCCAGTCCCGCACCAGCTCCAGATCCCGCACGGCCGCCAGCTCCGGCACGTGCCCCGGCGGCAGCTCCCAGTCCTCGATCCCGTCGAGCTCCAGCTCGTCCAGATCCGGATCCTCCACGCGGAGCAGGGCGAACCCCCACAGAACGCCGACGGCTTCGAGCGCGGCGCGCCCGTACCGCTCGACCAGGTCGTCGGCGACGATCCCGAACGGCGAGTCCTCGCCCATGATGTCGATCAGCGGGGAGTCGGGCAGCAGCAGCTCACCGGCCGCGTACAACTCGCCGTCGCGGCCTCTCAGGGCGAGTTCGCCGAGCCACGGTTCGAGGCCCTCGAGACCGTCGGCGAGCCGCAGCACGGCGTCCGCGACCTCCCCCGAATCCTCGAACGACCCTTCGACGGCCACCCGCACCGCCGGATCGGCCAGCACCTGCCGCGCCCCCGCCTCGACGGCCCCCAACCGCACCAGCAGCGGATGGTCGGCCGCCGGATCCACGACCCGCAGCCCGAGCACCTCGAGCCCCGCGGGCAGATCCCTCCCGACGAGCACACCCCGCGCCCCCCGCACCGTCCTCCCATCGGCCAACGGCACCGGCAACGCCCCCAACTCCCCCAGATCCCCCGCCGCCCCCAACACCCCGTACGCCTCCCGCCACCAGGCGGCGTCCCTGCGCACCTCCCCGAGCACGTCCACGGCATCCGCGACCCCCATCCGCCGCACCCCCAACATCCGCAACCCCGGATGCCGCACCGGCCACCCCTCAGGCACCACCCCTTCCACCACCTCCCCCACGATCCCCGCCAACCCGACCGGCCCGTCCACCACCACCGCATCCCTCCCCCGCACCCGATCCTCGGTGTGGGTGGGGAGGAGGGGGGTTTCGGGGAGGAGGGGGGTGAGGTGGTGGCGGAGGCGGGCGTCGAGGGGGCCGGAGGGGATGGGGGTGGGGAGGAGGTCGAGGAGTTCGGGGCCTTGGAAGGTGCGCAGGAGGGAGAGGTAGAGGGTGGCGGCTTCGGTGAGGAGGTGGTCGGTGAGGGGGGAGTCGGCGATGTGGCGGCGGTCCGGGGTGAGGGGGAAGGTGCCGAGGAGGAGGGCGGGGAAG
>NZ_BAAGZI010000401.1:0-5107 GCF_054778695.1 Actinocorallia lasiicapitis | reverse complement strand
GTGCCTCGGGGGTGCGGAGGAGGGAGCCAGCCTGGTTGGCTGGTGACCGACGACAAGCCCGCGAGGTGCGTGCCTGGCCGTCGCGCAGTAGGACCGAAGATTCATAAGACACGGCCTAGGTGCCGCTCGCCGTCGGCGGGTTGTGCCAGCCGCCGGGGCCCAGCAGGGCGGCGGCCGCGGCGGCCCCCCAGGAGCCGGGCTCGTAGGGGGCGGGCGGGCCGTCCGGTTCCAGGACCCTGGAGACGATCCGCCAGCACTCCTCGATGGCGTGGATCTTGGCGAAGCAGCGGGAGTCGCCGGTGATCGCGCCGTCGATGATGTTCTCGTACGGCTTCTCCTCCCGGCCGAGCACCTGCTCGAAGTCGACGTTCACCGGGACCATCGCCGCGGGCTCGCCGTTGCGCGGGCCCTTCAGCACCATGTCGAAGGTCAGCCCCGAGGTCGGTTCGAACCGGAAGCGGACGAGATCGGGCGGGGTCGGGACGTCCGTGGAGGCGAACAGGTCGAGCGGCGGCTTGCGGAGCTCCACCACGACGTCCGTGGCGTTGGTCCGCAGGGCCTTGCCGCTGCGCAGATAGAACGGGACGTCCGCCCACCGCCAGTTGTCGACCCACAGCTTCGCCGCGAAGTAGGTCTCGGTCTCCGAGCCCGGTTTGACCCCTTCGACCTGCTGGTAGCCGTCGTACTGGCCGCGGACGGTCTCGGCCGGGTCGATCGCGCGGGTCGCGCGCAGCACCCGCCACTTCTCGATGTGCTCGGCGTAGGCGTCCTCGACGCTCGGCGGTTCCATCGCGACGAGCGCGAACACCTGCAGCAGATGGTTCTGCACGACGTCCTTGACGCAGCCGACCGCGTCGTAGAACGAGCCCCGGTCGGCGACGTCGAAGTCCTCCAGCAGGTTGATCTGCACGCTGGAGATGAACGACCGGTTCCACAGCGGTTCGAGGAGCGTGTTGGCGAACCGGGCCGCCTTCACCCCGTCGATGGGCGCCGAACCGAGGAAGTGGTCGACGCGGAGCAGATGGTCCTGGTCGAAGTACCGGGTGAGGTCGGCGTCCAGCCTTCGGGCGGAGGCCAGGTCGTGGCCGAACGGTTTTTCGACCACGAGCCGCGCGTTCTTGTTCAGGCCCGCCCCGGCCAGCCCGGCGGCGACCCGCGTGAACAGCGACGGCGGGATCGCCAGGTAGTAGCTGGCGAAGCCCTTGCCGCGGACGGCGTCGGCGATCCTGGCGTAGGTGGAGCCGTCGAGGAAGTCGCCGGAGACCATGGTGAGCCGGGCGGCGAGCCGCGCGAACACCGACTCGTCGAAGTCGGTGACGGCCGCGCGGATCGCGTCCCTGGCGTGTTCCCTGAGGGTCAGGTCGTCCCAGCCGGCGGCGGCGACCCCGACGACCGGGATGTGCAGCCGGCCGGCCTCGGTGAGCCGGTACAGCGCCGGGAAGATCATCTTCTTGACGAGGTCGCCCGAGACCCCGAACAGCACGAAGACCCCGGCGGTCGTGGGCGTGCCGCCTTCCGGCGAGGTCACGGGTTGTCGCTTCCCACGATGCCCCAGGAGCCGCTGTAGGCCGTGCCGGGCTGCAGGGCGACGACGTCGGTCTCGCTGGCGAAACCGTTCGGCGGGCAGGTCATCGGCTCCACGCCCAGACCCATCCGGAGGTCGGAGTCGGGCACGCCGTCGGCGGTGTACAGCTCCAGCCAGGGCTGGACGTCGTCCAGCCAGAACGACGTGGTGCGGGTGGTGCCCTGGAGATGGACCCAGGCGCGGCCCTGCTCGTCGCGCTCCAGCCCGGTGAAGGCCCGGTCGATCTTCAGATCGCCCAGCTTGCGGGGCGTCCGCAGATCGAACGGGGTGCCTTCGACGGGCTCGGTGCCGTTGCGCGGGATCATCATCTTGTCGACGGGCAGGTGGCGGCTGCCGGGCGCCTGCACGACGCAGGAGTCGATGGTCTCGCCGACGGTGATGTAGGGGTGGGCGCCGTGGGCGTAGGGCGTGACGGTGTCGCCGTCGTTGCGGGCGGAGACCCGGATCGTCAGCCCGGTCTCGGCGTCGAGGCGGTACTCGGCCTCCAGCGCGAGCCGGAACGGGTAGCCGGGGCTGCCGAGCAGCGCGCAGGACAGTTTCACCGCGTCGGCGCTCCTGCTGACGGTGGTCCACGGCATCCAGCGGGCCAGGCCGTGGATGGCGCAGTCGAACTCCGGTTCGTTGATGATGAGCTGCTCCGGCTTGCCCTGCCAGGTGTAGCGGCCCTTCTCGATCCGGTTCGGCCACGGGATCAGGAGCTGGCCGAAGGCCGCGGGCGCGATCTCGTCCGGGCCGTAGGTCAGGACGAGGGGAAGCCCCGACTTCGTCAGGGAGCGGAGACCGGCTCCGCACTCGGTGACGACGGCCTCGTAGGCGCCTGTGGACAGCGTGAATTGCTCGCCACTCAGCGGAGAAGTAGTCATGTCCCGCTATTTACCCCGACCAAAAACCAGCAGAAGCCGCCCAATGCAAAAACGCGGCAATATCGGAGATTTCCCCTATCCGGCGCGCGGACGGCGGGTAGACCAGGGAAATGACAAGAATCGTCGTAGTCGGTGCAGGTTTCGGGGGCTTCCACTGCCTGAAGGCGCTCCAGCGGCGCCTGCCGCGGGGCTCCGCCGAACTGGTCGTGATCAACCCCGACAACTATCACCTGTACACGCCGCTCCTGCCGCACGTGGCGGGCGGCCGCGTCCACCCGTCGTCGATCGCCGTGCCGCTGCGCAACCTCAGGAAGACGCGCTTCGTGCGGGGCAGCGTCATCGACACCGATCTCAACGCCCGCCAGGTCACCGTGCTGGGCCCCGACGGCAAGAAGCGCACGATGGCCTACGACCGGCTGATCCTCGCGCCGGGCGCCGTCACCCGCGTCTTCAACATTCCCGGGCTGCTGGAGCACGCCCACGGCTTCAAGACCATCACCGAGGCGGCGTTCCTCTACGACCGGGTGCTGGCCAACCTCGAACTGGCCGGGACCACCACCGACCACGTCGAACGCGAAGCGCTCACCACCTTCGTCGTCGTCGGCGCGGGCCTGGCGGGTTCGGAGTACATCGCGCAGGCCAAGCGGCTGGCCGCCGAGGCCGCGCCGGGCCTGGCCACCCGCTGGCTGCTGCTCGACATGGCGCCGACGGTGATGCCGCAGCTCGGCGACCGGCTGTCGGTGAAGGCGCTGCAGGCGCTCAGCGCGTCCGGGATCGACGTGCGGCTCCAGACGTCGATCACCGAGGTGACGAAGGACTCCGTGACCCTCACCGACGGCACCAAGATCCCGTGCGGGATGCTCGTCTGGACGGCCGGAGTGTCGGCCAGCCCGCTGATCGAACGGCTCGGCCTGCCGACCCAGCGGGGCCGGCTCGTCGTCGACGCGACCATGGCGGTACCGGGCCACCCCGACGTCTTCGCCCTGGGCGACGCCGCCGCCGTCCCCGACCTGACCTCCTCGGACGGGGAGGTCTGCGCGCAGACCGCCCAGCACGCGATGCGGCAGGGCGTGGCGCTGGCCAACAACGTCGCGGCGTCGCTGGGGTTCGGCGAGTTCCGGCCCTACCGCCACCACGACCTGGGCATGGTCGCCGACCTGGGCGGGTTCAAGGGGGTGGCGCTGCCGCTGCACATCCCGATGTCGGGGCCGCTGGCCAAGGCCGTCGCGAGCGCCTACCACCTGATGAGCCTGGAGTCGGTCGGCAACCGGATCCGGCTGGCGTCGGACTGGGTGCTGCACTGGCTCACCCAGCCGGCGCCGACCGCGCTCGGCCTGGTGCCCGAGTCGCACGCCGACCTGACCGCGGCGGAGCAGCTCGGCATCTACCCGCCGGTCTCCGACCGCGCGACGGACGACGCCGCGGTCGCCGCCAAGACGACCGGCGCCAAGACCGGAGCGAAAGCCTCGAAGGCCTCGGTGAAGGCCTGACCGGTGCCGTCAGTTGGTCAGCACACCGGCGGCGGTGTTGATGGTGACGGCCAGCAGCACCGTGCCGTACAGGTAGGACAGCAGGGTGTGCCGCAGCACCACGGCGCGGATCATGCTGCTGGACACGTCGGTGTCGGAGACCTGGTAGGTCATCCCGAGGTTGTAGCTGAAATAGAAGAAGTCGCGGTACGCCGGCGGCGAGTCGCTGTTGAAGTTGATTCCGCCGTCGGCAGGCCCGTAGTAGAGGTGCGCGTAGCGGATCGCGTACATGAGGTGGAGCATCCCCCAGCTCAGGAACACTCCGAGCAGCCCCATCGAGGCGACGAGGGTCTTCGATCCGGCGTGGTGGATCGACAGGACGATCACGCTGACGGCCAGGCACCCGATGGCTCCGCCGATGATGAGCAGTTCCTGGAACAGCGGGTGGAACAGTTCCCGCCGGGCGTTGTCGAGGGTCGCGTCAGCCGGCATCGGCCAGAATCTGACCACCCCGAACACGATGAACGATCCGCTCATCGCGACGATCCCCGATATCGCCGCCAGCGGCAGGCTGACGAACCAGCTCACGATCCCGAAAACAGCGACGCCGAACGCAAGGCACGCAATACGAAGATAGGGCAAAGAAATAGCACCCGCTCAATTCCACCGACCACTCGCACGGACTTCCCCACGATAAACCTCACCCGCCCGAAACCCCGAGAACCCCCTGGCGGTGTTGCGAACCTCTGGACAGTACGCCCGTACCGTGCGACGGTATGGGCGTACTGTCGTGGGGTGGGAGAGGTCAGGTGGGTGAGCCTGTGAGCGCGGTGCTGGTCCTGGGCGGTTACGGTGCGGTCGGCCGTCGGCTGGCTCCGCTGCTGCGGGAGGGCGGCGACACCGTCGTCTCGGCGGGACGTGACCCCGACCGCGCCGACCGGCGGGTCGACCTGGCCGAGCCCGGTCTGTCGTCTTATCTCGCGGCGCTGGACGGGGTGGACGTCGTCGTCAACGCCTCGGGGGCGGAGGACCCGCGGCTGGCGGAGCTCGCGACACGGCACGGCGCGGCGTTCGTGGACGTCACGGCCACGCCCGCCTATGTGGCGGCGCTGGAGCGGCTCGACCTGCCGCGTCCGGTGCTGGTCAGCGTCGGTCTCGCGCCCGGGCTCACCAATCTGCTGGCGGCCGCC
>NZ_BAAGZI010000400.1:0-5123 GCF_054778695.1 Actinocorallia lasiicapitis | reverse complement strand
CGGCGCGAACGCGCATCCGGCCGGGCGGGCCGCCGGGTGGGGCGGACGTCCGGGGAGCGCGGCGAGCGGCTCGTCCACGGGGGAGTCCAGGGTGGGGGTCGCGGCCAGCAGCGCCCGGGTGTAGGGGTGGGAGGCCGTGCGGTCGCGGAGCCGGTCGATCGGCAGTTCCTCGACGATCCGGCCCGCGTACATGACCAGGACCCGGTCGCAGACGGCCGAGATCACCCCGACGTCGTGGGAGATCAGCAGGATCGCGGTGCCGTCCCGCTCGTTGGCCTGGCGGAGCAGCCGCAGGACCTCGGCCTGGACGGTGACGTCCAGCGCGGTCGTCGGCTCGTCCGCGATGATCAGCTTGGGTCCGGTGAGCAGCGCGGAGGCGATCATCGCCCGCTGCCGCATCCCGCCGGACAGCTCGTAGGGGTGCTGCTTGAGCCGCTGCTCGGGCAGGGTGACGTGCGCGGCGGTGAGCTGGGCGACGGCCTGCCGGTCCGCCTCCGCCCGGCTCGCGCCGCCGTGGACGCGGAGCGCTTCGGTGAGCTGCCCGCCGAGCCGCAGCGTCGGGTTGAACGAGGAGGACGGGTCCTGGTAGACGATCCCGATCTCGGTGGCGAGCCGCCCGGCCGGGGGAGTCCCGGTCAGGTCGAGATCGCCGACCGACAGCCGGGCGGCGGCCGGGGTCAGCCCGTCGGGGAGCAGCCGTGCCAGGGCCATCGCGGTGAGGCTCTTGCCGGAGCCCGACTCGCCGACCAGGCCCAGCACCTCGCCCGGCCTGACCTGGAAGGAGATCTCGTCGACCAGCACGGTGCCGTCGGGGAGCAGGACGCTGAGCCGTTCGGCGACGGCGGCCGCCTCGGCTGGGACGGAGGTCGCCGCCAGCACCTTCGCCCGGTGGCCGCGTCCCTTCCGCGGCCGCGACGCGTCGACGGCCGCGGCCAGCTCGTCACAGAAAAGCCCGCCGGAGAGCCCGGCCAGCACGATCACCAGGGCGGGTCCGACGGCGGGCCACGGGTTCACGTAGATGCCTTCGAGCCCCTTGAACAGCAGCGCGCCCCAGTCGTAGTCGGGCGCCTGCACGCCGACCGCGAGGAACGACAGCGCGGAGAGCGCCTTCAGCGAGATCGTGAATGCCACGGACACCAGCACGAGCAGCGGCTCGGCGATGTTCGGCAGGATGTGGCGGCGCAGCAGCCGTCCCGGCGACACCCCGAGCAGCCGCGACGTGGAGACGAAGTCGCGGCCCGCGATGGAGGCGGCGAGGTTGGTGGTGAGCCGCGCGAACGCCGGGCAGGTGGCCAGGCCGATGGCGACGACGGAGGTGGCGACGCCGGGGCCGAGCACCGCCACGACCACCAGCGCGAAGATCACCGAGGGGTAGGAGATCATGATGTCGATGAGCCGCTGGCCGACGGCGCGGACCCGGGGTCCGGCGACCCAGATCGCCGCGCCGAGACCGATCCCGCCGACCGCGGCGATCGCGGTGGTGGCCAGGCACATCAGCAGGGTCAGCCGGGTGGCGACCATGGTCCGGGCGAAGATGTCGCGGCCGAGCGCGTCGGTGCCGAACCAGTGGTCGCCGGAGGCCGGCAGGTGCACCTGGTCGGTGAGCCGGTCGGCCTGGCCGCCCCAGATCAGCGGGGCGACGGCGCCGATGACGGCGAACACGGCCATCCCGAACAGCCCGAGGGCCAGCATGGGGGAGGTGCGCAACCGCTTGATCATGCTTCACCGGTCTTTCCGCGCAGGGTCCTGGGGTCGAGGACGCCGAGGGCGACGTCCACCAGGATGTTCAGCACCGTCGCGAGCAGCCCCAGCACCAGGACCACGCCCTGGATGACGGGGTAGTCCCGTTTGGTGATGGCGTCCAGGACGCCCTGCCCGAGCCCGGGCCAGGCGAAGACGACCTCGATGATGACCGCGCCGCCCAGCAGGCTGGTGAGGATCAGCCCGCCGAGCGTGAGGGTGCTGGTCATCAGATTGGGCAGGGCGTGCCGCGCGTACAGCCGGACCGCGCCGAGGCGGCGGCCCCTGGCCGTGCGCAGGTAGTCCTGCTCCAGGACCGTGGCGGTCTCCCGCCGGACGATCCGGGCCATGGTGCAGATCGGCCCGAGGCTCACCGCGAGGATCGGCATGATCATCGAGCTGAGGGTGGCGGCGCCCGCCGCCGGCAGCAGACCGAACCAGACCACGAAGACCAGGATCATGAAGGTGGCCAGCACGTACTCGGGCACGGCCCCCAGCAGCGCCGTCACCGAGGTGAACGACGTGTCGAGGGCCCTGCGGCGGCCGCCGCGGCACGCGACCGCGACGGCCATCCCGAGCGGGACGCTGACCAGCAGGACGAGCACCATCGCGAGCAGCGCCACCTGGGCGGTGAACGGCAGCCGGTCCGCGATCACCCGCGTGACCGGCTGGCCGCCGGCGAAGGAGGTGCCGAGGTCGCCGTGGAGCAGCCCGCCGACATAGCCGGAGAACTGGGTGAGCAGCGGCCGGTCGAGCCCCTGCCGCACCCGGACGGCCTCGATCTGCTCGGGTGTCGCGTTGGCTCCGGCGATGACCTGGGCGGGGTCGCCCGGGATCAGCTGCACCATCGCGAAGGTCACCACCACGAGGACGGCCAGCACCCCCAGCAGTCCGGCCAGCCGGCCGAGCAGGAACCTCGGCCACGGGGAGGCCGGGCCCGCCTTCACCTTCTTCGGCGTCGCCGCGATGCTCGTCACGAGGGTTCCTTACTTGACGATGCGCAGGGTCGAGGGGTCGAACAGACCGTCAGGCGACAGGGCCTTGACCCGGTTGCTGGTGATGTAGTTGACGTTCACGGCGGCCAGCGGCAGCACGTGGTGGGCCTTGAGGAGCGACTTCTGGGCGTCGGCCCAGGCGGCGCACTTCGCGGTCTCGTCGGAGGTGGCCATGGCCGTGCCGAACGCCTTGGTGAAGGCCGGGTCGTTCACTCCGGGGAAGTTGCGGCCCTTGGCGGCCGGGTCGGGGCCGGTGAGGAAGCTGGCCGGGGTGGTGAGCAGGTTGGTCAGGTTCAGGTTCGGCCAGACCGTGAGGTCCCAGTCGCCCTTGTTGCTGATCACGTCGTTGCCCCAGGTGGCGCTGTCGACGTTGCGGAGCTGGACGTCGGCGCCCGCGGCCTTGAGGGTGGCCTGGACGTACTCGTTGCCCGCGCCCGCCGCGACCGCGTTGGTGCCGACCACCTTGACCTTGACGCCCTTGAGCGCGGCCTTCGCGCCTTCGGCGTCAGGCTGGGTCAGCAGGGAGGCGTCCTTGTTGGCGCAGGGGACGGCGGCGTCGGTGATGGTGAACATCGGGGAGCCGGTGCCGCGGGTGACGGCCTGGTTGAACGCCTTGGCGTCCAGGGCCTTGGCGACGGCCTCCCGGAACGCCGGGTCGGCGCCGGGGTGGCCCTTGCGCTCGTTGAACACGGCCATCATCCGGACGATCGGGGCCGGCTTGATCGTGAACTTGTCCTTCAGCGGAACGAAGCGGGCCGCGTCGGCGCCGGTGATGCCGGAGTAGTCGAGCCCGCCGGAGATCAGCTCGTTGGCCTGGGTGGCCTCGGACTGGCGGACCTTCATCTCGACGACCGCGGGCACGGTGCCCTGCGGCAGGTTCGCGTAGGCGGGGGTGCCGGTGTACCCGTCGACGGCCGCCAGGGTGTACACGTCGCCCGGCTTGCTGGAGGAGACGTAGTAGGGGCCGGTGCCCGCGCCCTTGCCGCCCGTCTTGATCAGGTCGGCGTTGTCGAGGGCGGCCGGGCAGACGATGCCGGCCTGGGGGAGCGCCAGCCCGAACAGCAGGTCCGACCAGGGGGCCGCCAGCTTGATGGTGATCTTGCCGGAGGCGTCGTCGCCGGTGAACGTGGCCTGGGCCGCGGTCGGGCCGAAGACCTGGGCCGCGGTCGGGAGCTGCGCGAAACGGGTCAGCGACTTGGCGACGCCGGACGCGGCGACCTTGGCCCCGTCGGTGCAGGTCACGTCGGAGCGGAGGGTGAACTCCGCGCCCTTGGCATCGGCGTCGGACTTCCACGCGGAGGCGAGACCGCCGATGATCTTGCCGCCTTCGTCGCGGCGGACCAGCGAGCCGTACAGCATCCTGGCCATGACGAAGTCGGCCGCGACGGCCCCCGCGTTGGGGTCGAGGCTGGTGACGTCCGAGGCGATCGCGATCGCCGCCGTCGGCTTGGCGCCGCCGGAATCCTCCTTCGAGGCGGTGGTGCAGCCGGTGAGGGCGAGCCCTGCGGCGAGCGTGGTGACGCCCAGGACAAGGGGGACACGAGCCATGGTTGAGCCTCCTGCTGTGCGCGAATCCGCGCGACCACTGGGATGAGGGGTTGAGTGGAGCCGGGGTTCAGAGCGTCGGACGCCGACCGGCCCAGGGCCTGGCGGCCTCGAGCTGGGCGCAGAGCGACAGGAGCAGGGCGTCCTCGTTGAGGCGCCCGCTCAGCATCACCCCGATCGGCAGTCCGTCCGCCGTCCAGTGCAGCGGCAGCCCCGCGGAGGGCTGGCCGGTCACGTTCTGGACGGCCGGGTAGGGGGCGAACAGGAACTGGCGGTCGAGCTCGAGCAGCTCGTCGCCTTCGGTGAACCAGGACGGCGGCTGCGGCGGCAGCGCCAGGGTCGGGGTGAGGATCGCGTCGTAGGGTTCCGACGCGACGAGTGAGGCGGTGGCTCTGGCCTGGATCTCGCCGACGGCCCGCAGGAACCGCTCGCCGTCGACGCCGCGTCCGCGTTCCCGCCAGAACCGGCTGATCCGGAGCAGGCCGTCGTCGGACGGCAGCGGGACGCGCAGCGACCGCACGCTCCACACGTCCAGGAACTCCGCCTGCATGGCGGCGCCGAACGGCGGTGCGATCTCCTCGACGTCGTGGCCGAGGGAGACCAGCAGCTCGGTGGTCTCCTCGTAGGCCCGCCGCACCTCCGGGTCGATGGCGACGTCGGGGGAGCCGGGGTCGAGGTGGCGGCCGATCCGCAGCCGGCCGGGGTCGCGGCGCGTCCAGCCGAGGAAGCTCTCGCCGTCCGGCAGGGGCGGCGCGATGCTCAGGTCGCCGGGCTGCGGCGCCGCCATGGCGTCGAGCATCGCGGCGGCGTCGTTCAATTGCGCGGCTTCGTCAGGCGTCACCG
>NZ_BAAGZI010000399.1:0-5222 GCF_054778695.1 Actinocorallia lasiicapitis | reverse complement strand
GGATCCGCGACGCGATCGTCGACGGCCTGCGCGACGCCACCCTGGAAGCCCGCCACTCCCGCAAGAAGCCCGTGGGCGTGGCCCTGGGCGGCGGCGGGCCCGGCGACCCCGGCCTGATCACGGTCCGCGGCCGCCAGCTCCTCGCCCAGGCCGACGTCGTGGTCACCGACCGGCTGGGCCCCCGCACGCTCCTGGACGAGCTGGCCCCCGACGTCGAAGTGATCGACGCCGCCAAGATCCCCTACGGCCGCGCCCTCCACCAGGACAAGATCAACGAAGCGCTGGTCGACCACGCCAAGCAGGGCAAGTTCGTGGTCAGGCTGAAAGGCGGCGACAACTTCGTCTTCGGCCGCGGCGGCGAAGAAGCCCTGTACTGCGCGGCGCACGGCATCCCCGTGACGGTCGTCCCGGGGATCTCCAGCTCGCTCGCGGCCCCCGCCTACGCGGGCATCCCGGTGACGCATCGGGGCGTCGCCCAGGAGTTCCATGTGGTCTCGGCGCACGTGCCGCCGGGGCACCCCGACTCGACCGTCGACTGGCCGACCCTGGCGTCCAACAACGGCACGCTCATCCTGATGATGGCGGTCGAGCGAATGCGTCTGATAGCTGACGCTCTCATGCGCTATGGTCGGGCGACTGACACTCCCGTGGCCGTTATCTCCGATGGCACCCTCCCCACCCAGCGGACGCTCCACACGACCCTGGCGGCGGTTGCGGACGATATGACGGCGCAAGGAGTGCGTCCACCGGCGATCGTCGTGGTCGGCGACGTCGTGCGGGTGGCTCAGGAGTTCGGCAAGTTGACGGCGGATATAGGGCGGGATCCGTGACATCCCCGGCGGACCAGAGCGCGCTGACGCAAGCGGACAGCCCGATGGAGGGTTCGGCTCCACTGAGCCGACTCCTCGCCGAGCTGCGCGACCAGATCGACGCGCTGCGTTTCACCCTCGACGTTCCCGGCGCGCCGGAGGCCCGCCTGGCGGCGAAGGAGATCCGCGACCAGCTCGACGACTATGTGCTGCCGCGGGTGCGGGCGGCGGCGACCCCGCTGCTGGCAGTCCTCGGCGGCTCGACCGGCGCGGGCAAGTCCACGCTGGTCAACAGCATCGTCGGCGCGCGAGTCTCCGGCACCGGCGTGCTGCGTCCCACGACCTCCAGCCCCATCCTGGTCTGCCACCCTGACAATTTCGAATGGTTCATGGGGACGGACGAGAAGCCGCCCGGCGTCGTCCCGACCATGGGACGGGTCGAGGGCCCCGCGCCCGACGCCGTCGTCGGCGACCAGCTCGTCGTGATCAGGACGGAGGCCGTGCCGCGCGGCATCGCCCTGCTCGACAGCCCCGACTTCGACTCGCTCTTCGACGACCACTACGAGTTCGCCACCAAGCTGATGGCCGCCGCCGATCTGTGGATCTGCGTGACGACCGCCGCCCGCTACGCCGACGCCCAGGTCTGGCGGATGCTGCAGCGCTCCCGCGAGCAGGGCGCGTCGCTCGGGGTCGTGCTCTCGCGCGTCCAGCCGGGCCCCGGCCAGGAGGTCGCCGACCACTTCGGCGAGATGCTCGAGGAGCGCGGTTTCGGCGCGGCGCCCCGGTTCGACATCCCGGAGACCACGATCGTCGAATCCCGCCTGCCCGAAGACGACATCGCGGACATCCGCGCCTGGCTGATGGGGTTCGTCGACGATCTCGAAGTCCGCGACGAAGTGATCACCGAGACGCTCGGCGGGGTGCTCGACTCGTTCCGGACCAGGATCCCGGCGCTCGCCCGCCAGATCGAGGAGCAGGTCGACCGGCGCGACGATCTCGCCCGGATCGTCGACTCCGCCTACTCGACGGCCCTCGCCGAACTCGACGAAGCCACCCGTAACGGGGCACTCCTCCAGGGTGAGGTCCTCGCCCGCTGGCAGGACTTCGCCGGGACGGGCGACCTGCTGCGGGCGCTCCACGTGCGGCGCGGCAAGGACGAGCCGAAGCCGTCGACGCGCCGCCGCCGCTCCGCGCCCCGGGTGCGGGCCCTGAAGGCCGCGCTGCGCGCCGCCCTCGAATCGTTGATCATTTCCGCTGCCGAGCAGGGCGCCGAGCAGGCCGTCGCCCGCTGGCAGGCCGATCCGGCGGGCGATTTCGTGCTCGGCGACAAGGCGCCCGTGCTGGGCACCGCCTCGCCGGAACTGGCACGGCGCGTCACCCGGACGGTCAGCGGGTGGCAGGACCACGTCCTGGAGCTCGTGCACAACGAAGGCGTGATCAAGCGGTCGATCGCCAAGCTCGTCAGCTTCGACTCCGAGGCGCTGTCGGTCGTGCTGATGGTCGGGATCCTCGGCTACGGCACCAGCGACGTCGTCGTCGAGGGCGGCACCAGCGCCGTCCCGCAACGGCTGCTCAAGTCGCTGTTCGGCGCGGAGTCGCTGCGCGGCATGTCCGCGAAGGCCAAAGCGGACCTGCGCGCACGGATCACCATGCTGATGGACGAGGAGAGCCTCCGCTTCACCCAGGCCCTCGACCAGGCCGACATTCCGGACGAAGCCACGGCCGTGGCCCTCTACCAGGCCACGTACAACCTTGAGGTCGCCCGATGACCGCTCCCGATTCCGACCCGGAATCCGAGAAGGCCCCGAGCTCCGACGACCGGCCGCCGCGCACCCGGCCGTCGTTCGACGCGTCCCCGATCGACGCCGACGACCCGCTCGGCCTGGGCCCGCTGTCCACCTGGGACGCCCCCACCGAGACCTTCCCGGCCGTCGCCCCCGCCCCGCCGCTCAGCGACGGCGTCTACTTCGCCGCCCCGCCGGCCCCCGGCGTGCCCGGATCACCGGACGAAGCCGAACCGGCCGACGCCCAGGACACCACCCCGTCCGAGCCCGCCGACGCCTCCGCGCCCACCACCGATGGGTCCGCCACCACCATGCACCCCGAAGACACCACCCCGCCGTCCCCGCCCCGCCGCACCCCGTTCGACGCCTCCTCCATCGACCCGGCCGACACCCTCGGCCTGGGCTCCCCCCGCCTCTCCTCCACCCCCCGCATCACCACCACGGAACCCCTCACCCGCCTCTTCGCCGAGCCCCCCGCGAACGCCCCGGAACCCCCCGAGCCGACCGCGGACCCCCCGCCGACCGCACCCGAGCCGCCTGCGCTCCCCGCCGACGAGCCCCCCGCCGGCGCCCCCGAGGCCGCGCCCACCGCGGAACAGCTCCCGGCTCCCTCCGACGCCCCCGCGCCCACCGCTGACCCGAACGAACCCCCGGCAAGCCCTGACTCTGTCGCGTCGTCCGAGCCCGCCGCCCCGTCCGAAGACGCCCCCCTCACGTCCGCCACCCCCCTCTCCGAGCCCGCGGACAAGGACGAACCCCGGGAAACCCCCGACGTCGCCCAGTCACCCAAGCCCGCAGACACCTCATCCCCGCTCCCCACGGACGAGACCCCGCCGAGCGCCCCCGCCGCCCCGGCACCGGCAGAGCCTGCCGACGAGGCGGCCGAAGCCGACCCGAGCGACCCCGCAGCCGCTCAACCCACCGAACTCGGCGACCTCCCGAACGAAACACCATCACCCGAAGCCCCCCAGGCCGACGACGACTCCGTCCAGGGCCCCTCCGATGCCGATCCCGGCGAACACCAGAACGACACCGACAGCCTCGACACCCCGACGGACGACCAGCCGAAGCCCGCACCCGGCGACGCCGAGAACACCCAGTCCAAGACCGGCGCCGACGACCCGGCACCCGAGCCCCCGAACACGGACGACGCCCTGCTCCCGGACGCCGACGAACAGACGGCTCCCGCGAGCGCCGACGCCCAGATCCCGTCAAACGACGGTGGCGACGAGCAAGCACCCGCCGAGCGTCCGAACGTCGAGCCCGCTCCCCGCAAGAACGGTGCCGAGCCGACAGATGCCGCCCAGGACGATGCCGAGACCATCACGTCCGAGGACGGTGCCGACGGCCAGGCAGCAGTTGCGCCCCTGGAGGCCGAGGACGTCCTGAGCGGGGCTGCAGGACGGTCGGATTCCGCGCCTGGGGATGTCGAGGACGCCCTGTCCAAGGACGGTGTTTCGGATGGTGTGAGCGATGAAGGTTCGGAAGTGGGTGGGGTTTCGGTCGAGGTGGTGGGGCTGGGGGGGCGGCTTGAGGCGTTGGGGCGGCTTGTGTCGCTCGGGGTCGGGCGGGTGGACGAAGGGCTGCTCGAGGACGCGGCCGGGGTTCTGGCGCGGGCCGGGGAACGGATGGGGCTGTCCGGCGAACACACCGTCGTGACGCTCGCCGGAGGCACCGGGTCGGGGAAGTCCTCGCTGTTCAACGCCGTGTGCGGGCTGGAGCTCTCGCCGACGGGGATGCGCCGGCCGATGACGTCGGCGGCCCACGCCTGCGTGTGGGGGCTGGACGGGGCCGCGCCGCTGCTGGACTGGCTGGACGTCGACAAGCGGTACCGGTTCGCCCGGGCCAGCGCGCTCGACAGGTCGGGGCCGCGGGCCGAAGGGTCGCTGCGCGGGCTGGTGCTGCTCGACCTGCCCGACCACGACTCGATCCAAGCCCTGCACCGGGCGGAAGTCGACCGGTTCACGGCCGTCGCCGACCTGCTGATCTGGGTCGTCGACCCGCAGAAGTACGCCGACGCCGCCCTGCACCGCGACTACATCGTGCCGTTCGCGCGGCACGCCGCCGTCACCCTGATCGTGCTCAACCAGATCGACCGGCTGCAGCCCGCCGAGGTCAAGGACTGCGTGTCCGACCTGCGACGGCTCCTCGAAGCCGAAGGGCTGGCCGACCCGCGGATCATCACCACGTCCGCCGTCGCGAAGGGCGGGGTGGACGACCTGCGCGCCGTCCTCGCCGAGACCGTCGCCTCCAGGAACGCCCGTTCCGACCGGCTCGCCGCCGACCTCGACAAGGTCGTCGAGCGTTTCGGCGACCTGGTGGGGGAGGAGCCTCCGCCCGCCGAGGTCGATCCGGCGCGTCGCGAATCGCTGGTGGACGCCCTGACCGTCGCGGCCGGGGTGCCCGCCGTCGCCGAGGCGATGGAGAGCGCCTACGAGCTGCGCGCCTCCGACTATGTGGGGTGGCCGCTGGCCCGCTGGGCCCGCAAACTCCGCCGCGACCCGCTGCGCCTGATGCGCCTCACCGAGCTGCGGGACGAGCTGCGCGGCTCGTTCAGCGGCCCGGTCGGCGCCCAGCAGGGCGATGTCGACACCGCGCTGGACGGCGTCACCGACGGTGTCACCGCCGG
>NZ_BAAGZI010000398.1:0-5223 GCF_054778695.1 Actinocorallia lasiicapitis | reverse complement strand
GCCGTGGTGGCGGGCGACGGCGGCACGGGCGGACGTCGCGTCCGGGTAGGCGGCGAGGTCGTCGAGCGAGGCGGCGATGATCTCGCGGAGCCAGGGCGGCGGGGCGTCCTGGCGGACGTTGACGGCGTAGTCGAGCAGGCCCGCACCGATCTCGGCGTCGCCGTGGTGGCGCAGGTCCGGTTCCACGGTCAGCCCTCGAAGTACAGCAGGGCGTTGAGCGCCGCCGCCGCGACCGTCGCGCCGCCCTTCTCGGTGACATTACTGACCTGCGGCAGCCCGCTGCCGCGCAGCTTCGCCTTGGCGTCGGCGGCCCCCACGAAGCCGACCGGCAGCCCGATCACCAGCCCGGGCCGCACCCCCCGCAGGATGATCTCCTCGAGGGCGCTGGCCGCGCTGCCCACGACCCAGATCGCCCCCGGCCCGACCTCGGCGTACGCCAGCCGGACGGCCGCGGCGGCGCGCGCGATCCCGGCGGCCTTCGCCATCCGCGCGGCCGACGGATCGTTGATCGGGCAGACCGTGGGCCGCTCGGTGATGCCCGCGGCGACCGTCGGGACGTCCGTGACGATCGGCGCGCCCGACCGCAGCGCCTGCAGCCCGTGCAGCAACTGCCGTTCGTCGGTGATCAGGTCGACGGCGTACTCGAGATCGGCGCTCGCATGGATGACCCGTTCCACAACAGCCCGCCACAGAGGGGGCATCGGCGACAGATCCACGCGCGAGCGCAGGATCTCGTACGACGCGACCTCGATGGGGTGTGGCTGACGTACGGTCATCCGGAAGCCTCCTCTTACGCCTTGACCCGTGCCAGTGCCGCGGTCGCCCGCGCCGACCGCCGCTTCCCGACGACCAGCTCGGCGAACCGCCCGGCCCCCGCCAACGCGGCGGCCTCGGCGACGCTCGGCGTCCCCACGGCTCGCGCCACGGTCTCGGCGGGCGCGGGAACCGGCACAGCGGTCAGCGTATCGGCACTGAAGATCCGCATTTCCCACTGATACCGCTCACACAACTCCATCATCGCCCCTTCCCGCTCTTTCCCCACAAGAGTGGACAGCAAGATCACCTGACCGTGACCGATCCCGGCCTCGGCCAGCACCTCCCCCACCAGCGCGTCAAGCTCCCCGAACCCGACCCCGCGCCGCATCCCCACTCCCACGACGAACCCCACCCCACCTCCCAGCGAACCACAATCCTGACAAACCAGTCATCCGATAGAAATCCGCATCAGCACACCCCAGACCCGGGGCGACTGTCCCGGCTGGAGCATGGTGACTGAGGACGTAGGGTTCCGGCCGTGAATGGCCTGGTCAGCACTGCCCCTCAGCCGAACGCGGCGCTTCAGCCGATGACGATGCCGACGCGCGTGGTCGTCGCCGCCCTGGGAGTGTGCGGACTGCTCCTCGGCGCGAACATGGTCGCAGCCCTCGATCGGGCCTTCCTCGGCGGGGGCCGTGCCGAGTATCTGCACCTCACCGCCAAGATCGGCAAGGTGGGCGGGATCGCGATGTTCGCGACCGGGCTGCTCTTCCTCTGGTGGCTCTTCAAGGCCAGGGACAACGCGTCGGCGATCAGCCCGCGCCCGCACCACTGGAGCCCGAGCTGGGTGTTCTTCGGATGGATCCTCCCGATCGGCCAGCTGTGGATCCCGCGCCGGGTCATCAAGGACATCTGGCTGGCCAGCGACCCCTCCGACCCGCGGCCCGACCCGCCCACCCCGCCGCCGGTCAACGGCTGGTGGGTGGCCTTCCTGCTCGGCGGAGGAGGGTTCGTCTCGGACGGGACCCTCTGGCCGAAGGCCACGGCCGTCCACGACGTCGGCGCGGACAGCGCGGCGACGGCCCTGCTGATGCAGAGCGCGCTGGGGATCGTCGCGGCGGTCCTGGCGGCGCGGATCGTGCTGCGGATCAGTGCGTTGCAGGAGAGGCACCGGGCCGAGGTCAGGGGCGGGTTGCGGAGAGGATGAAGATGGGGTTGAGGGCGGCTAGGCGGTGGGTGGCGTCGGGGAGGGGCTTGAGGCGGGACGCGGAGAGCTGGACGGCGTCGGCGTCGTAGCCGTGGGAGCGGAGGAGGGCGAGGGCGGCGGGGACGCGGTCGACGGCGGCGAGGGTCACGACCGTGGTGCGGAGGGCTCGGGCGGCGCAGGCGTCGATGACGTCCAGGCCGCCGCCGCCGACGAAAGCCGCATCGGGATCCGGGAGGTACTGGAGGACGTCGGGGGCCTCGCCACGGGAGACCGCCACCTTGACGTGGTGGGCCTGGACGTTGCGGCGGATCCGCTCGCAGGCGGCCTCGTCGCGTTCGACGGCGATCACCGCGGCGCCGAACCGGGCGCACTCGATGCCGACGGAGCCGCTGCCCGCGCCGATGTCCCAGACCAGGTCGCCGACGCGCGGCCCGATCCTCGCCAGCACCAGCGCCCGCACCTCCGCCTTGGTGATCTGCCCGCCGCGCGCCTCGAAGGACTCCTCGGGCAGCGCCCAGCCGCCTGGGCCCGGACGTCCGCCGGCCAGCCAGCCCATCGGGCCGACCACACGCCGCGGATCGTAGACGATCACGACGTTGGGGTCGCGCCACGGCCTGGTCGTGGCCTCGGCGGGCCGGACGGCCGTGACCCGCTCGTCGGGGCCGCCGAGATCCTCGCAGACGACGAAGGTCCGCGGCGTCTGCGGATGCAGCTCGCGCGCCAGTTCGGCGGGGCCCGCGCCCGGCGCGGTCAGCACGGCGACCTTGCCGAACGCCCGGCACACGTTGACGGCCCGCCGCAGTTCCCGCCCGTGTGCCGAGACGACCATCGCGTCGTCCCAGCTCATGCCCGCTTTCGCGAACGCCCGCGCCACCGACGACAGCGCCGGGACGACGGTCACCCGGTGCCCGCGCTCCCGGATCGCCCGGACGATCCCGAAGAAACCGGGATCGCCGCTCGCCACGACGGCGACGGGGCCGTCGTGCGCTTCGAGCGCCTCGAACGCGGGCGGCAGCGGCCCGAGCACGACGGTCGGCACCCCGTCGGGCACCCGCGCGAGCTCCAGATTGCGCCGCCCGCCGATCACCAGAGTCGCCTCGTCGACGGCCGCCCGGCCTTCGGCGGACAGCTCCGTGCCGTCGATCCCGACCACCGTCACCCTCATGATCCGCCTCCGCAGGCCGCGACGTAACGTTCGGCGAACCAGGGTGTCCCCGCCCAGTGCAGATGCAAGTAGGACGCCAGGATCGGCCCGTCCACGAAACCCTCGGCCCCCTCGGACGTCCACTGCCAGCCGGCGGTCTCCCCGCGTCCCGGCGTGACGGCCGTCCGGTGGAACTCGTGGCCGCGCACCCGTTCACCGGCGCGCGCCACCACCGAGTCGGCGACGGCGACGGCGCTGCGGTAGCCGAGCGTCAACCGCGACGTCATCTCGCCGGAGGCGTCCACCCGTCCGGCCATCGGCACCCCGTCCAGGGCTTTCGTCAGGTAGAGCAGACCGGCGCACTCGGCGTAGATCGCCCCCGTGAACCCCTTGATCTCCTCCAGCAGCCCCTGGTTGGCCGCGAGATCCGCGGCGTACACCTCGGGGAACCCGCCGCCGATCACCAGCCCGCGCGCCCCTTCGGGCAGCCGCTCGTCCCGCAGCGGATCGAACACCACCACCTCGGCGCCCGCCGCCCGCAGCAGCTCCACCTGCTCGGCGTACCCGAACGTGAACGCCGCCCCGCCGGCCACCCCCACCACCGGCCGGTGCCCGCCGGACCGGCCTTCCACCACGGCGTGGGGGGACCAGGGGGTGGCGGACAGGGGCGGCGCCGAGTGGGCCAGGGCGAGGAGGGCGGGAAGATCGCAGGAGGCGGCGATGAGGTCGGCGAGACGGGTGACCGTCGACAGGGCGTCGGCGTGACGTTCGGCGACGGGGACGAGACCCAGATGGCGGGAGGGCGTGGCCAGGTCGGCGTGGCGGCGCAGCACCCCGAGGACGGGCACGCCGAGCGCCTCGACGGCCTCACGGCAGATCTCCTCGTGCCGGTCGGAGCCGATCCGGTTGAGGATGACCCCGCCCAGCCGGATCCGCCCTTCGGACCCTGAGTCGAAGGTCATGAAGCCGTGGACGACCGCCGCGATGGACCGGGCCGCCGACGCGCAGTCCACGACCAGGACGACGGGCGCCGCCAGCAGCTTCGCGACATGCGCCGTCGAGGCGAAGTCCCCCTGGCCGACGGCGCCGTCGTACAGCCCCATCACGCCCTCGATGATCGCGACGTCGGCGTCGGCCGCGCCGTGCAGGAACAGCGGCGCGATCAGCTCCTCGGACGTCAGATACGGGTCGAGGTTGCGGCCGGGACGGCCGGTCGCGAGCGCGTGGTAGCCGGGGTCGATGTAGTCGGGGCCGACCTTGTGGGGCGAGACGTCCAGGCCCTGGGCGGTCAGCGCGGCCATCAGCCCGGTCGCGACCGTCGTCTTGCCGCCCCCGGACGCGGGGGCGGCGATCACCAGCCGAGGGATCACCACTCGATGCCCCGCTGGCCCTTCTGACCCTGGTCCATCGGGTGTTTGATCTTGGTCATCTCGGTGACGAGATCAGCGAACTCCATGAGCCGAGGGTCGGCGTCCCGTCCGGTGATCACGACGTGCTGGGTGCCGGGACGGTCCCGGAGGGTCGCGATGACGTCCTCCACGTCCACCCAGCCCCATTTCATGGGATAGGTGAACTCGTCCAGCACGTACATGCCGTACTTCTCGGCCGCCAGATCCCGTTTGATCTGCTCCCAGCCCTCGCGGGCGTCGGCCGCGTGGTCGGCTTCGGAGCCCGGACGCTGGATCCACGACCAGCCCTCGCCCATCTTGTGCCAGTCCACCACCGCCCCCTCCCCCGACTCGCCGAGCACCACCAGCGCCCGCTCCTCGCCGATCCGCCACTTCGCGGACTTCACGAACTGGAACACCCCGACGGGCCACCCCTGGTTCCAGGCGCGCAACGCCAGCCCGAACGCCGCCGTCGACTTGCCCTTCCCCGGCCCCGTGTGCACGATCACCAGCGCCCGGTTCCGCCGCTGACGCGTCGTCAACCCGTCCTCTGGCACATACTCCGGCTTACCCTGCGGCATCCTCCGCCACCTCTCTGCGTCGAAATCGTCTGTCCTCGGACGGGCTGCGCCGTCAAGCGGCGCGGCCGCGCCGGACGGTCCCCGCCAGGGCGTCCAGCGCGTCGAGGGGCACCAGCTCGGCGCCCATCCGGGCGGCCAGCCTGCCCG
>NZ_BAAGZI010000397.1:0-5225 GCF_054778695.1 Actinocorallia lasiicapitis | reverse complement strand
GCCGGGGACGCGCAGCAGCTCCCACGGGTCGCCGCGCAGCAGCGCCTCGGCGTCGTCGCCCAGGTAGGCGCGGGTGCGGGCGACCAGTGCGGGCGGCAGCTGGGAGAAGGCGGTGGGGCTAGACATCGGATACATCGTCCAGTGCGTCGCGGATCTCGTCGGGCAGGGTCAGTTCGTCGGCGGCGAGGGCGGCGCGGAGCTGGGTGGTGGTCCGCGCGCCCACCAGGGCGGCGGCCACGGCCGGCTGGTCGCGGACCCAGGCCAGGGCGACGGCGAGCGGAGTGACGCCGAGACCGTCGGCGGCGATCGCCACGGACTCCACGATGCGGGCGCTCTGCTCGCCCAGATACGGTGCCACGAACTCCTCGAGCCGGTCGCGCGCCGCGCGGGAATCGGCGGGGATCCCGGTCCGGTATTTGCCGGTGAGGACACCGCGGCCGAGCGGCGACCAGGCCAGCACCGACGTCCCGGAGTCGAGGGCGGCGGGCACGATCTCGCGTTCGGCGTCGCGCTGCAGCAGCGAGTACTCGACCTGGTCGGAGACGACGGGGCACCGGCCAGGCCAGGCGCGCTGCCAGGTCGCGGCGGTCGCGAGCTGCCAGCCGCTGTAGTTCGACACCCCCACGTACCGGGCGCGGCCCGAGGCGACGGCCTCGTCGAGCGCCGCCAGGGTCTCCTCGTAGGGGGTGGCGGGGTCGTGGGTGTGGACCTGCCACAGGTCGACGTACTCCACGCCCAGCCGGTCGAGCGACCGGTCGAGGGCGGCGAGGAGATGGCGGCGGGATCCGTCGTACCCGCGTGGCGTCACCCCCGCCTTGGTGGCGACGACGATATCGTCGCGCTCGACCACGGACGCTAGGAGCTGGCCGAGGATCCGCTCGCTGACGCCGTCGCCGTACACGTCCGCGGTGTCGACGAGGTTGCCGCCCGCCTCGACGAACGTCGCGAGCTGCGACGCCGCCTCGTTCGGGTCGGTCCCGTCGCCCCATGTCATGGTCCCCAACCCCAGCCGGGACACCATGAGCCCGCTCCGCCCGAGCTGCCGCTGCTCCATAAGGACACGAGCCTAGTAGGTGTCGCGGACGTCCCGGGCGATTCCTCCGCGTGAGGCGCGCTACGCCGAAACTCTGCCGTGAGCCCTGTCACTGGAGTGCCGTCGCGGGTTAAGGTTCCGCCCGTGGCAGCAGACTCCGCCCTCCCCGCGCCGGCCGACCCGGGATTCCTGGCTTCCCTGGGCTCGCGCACCATGCTCGGCCAGCTCCGTGTGACCTTCCTGGCGCTGCTGTTCATGCCGGTGCTGGTGGCGGGCGTCTCGCCGTTCATCGTCCGGATCGAGACGACCAGCCTGTCGGCGCCGCCCGCGTGGGCGGAGGCCGCGGTGGTGCTGCTGGCCGTCGCGGTGCTGGTGGTGGCGTTGCGGATCCCGCCGGCGCTGTCGCCGAAGCTGCCCGCTCACAAGGTCGCGGCGGCGGCGTCGAGCTCGTTCCGCGCGACGGTGTTCCTGCGGTTCGCGATGACCGAGGCCGTGGTGCTGGCGGGCCTGCCGCTGTCGATGGTGTCCGACAGCCTGATGCCGATGGCCGTGGCGTTCGGGCTGGGGTTCCCGATGATGCTGGTGCTGGCGATCCCGACGCGCCGTTCGATCGACGGGATCAGGGCGCGGCTGGAGCGCGAGGGCGTCGTGACGGAGCTGTGGGCGACCCTCCTCGGCCCGTTCAGAGCCAGCCGGACTTCTTGAACTTCCGGTAGAGCAGGAAGCAGAGCCCCCCCATCAGGGCCAGCACCATCGGGTATCCGGCGTGCCATTTCAGCTCGGGCATGTGCTCGAAGTTCATCCCGTAGATCCCGGCGATCGCGGTCGGCACCGCGAGGATCGCCGCCCATGAGGAGATCTTCCTGACGTCCTCGTTCTGCTGTTTGCCGAGCAGCGCGAGATGGGCGGTGAGGACGTTGGTGACGAGCTCGTTGTGCGCGTCGATCTGCTGGTCGGTGCGGAGCAGGTGGTCCAGGACGTTGCGGAACTGGGCCTCGATCTTCACGCAGAACGGCACCCGGCCCTTGGCGATCTCCTGGATGACGGGGATCAGCGGGTCCTCGGCGGTGCGGAACTCCAGGATCTCGCGTTTCAGGGTGTAGATGTCCTCGGTGACGTCCTCTTTGCCCCGGGTGAAGATCCGCCGTTCCAGCGCGATGATGTCGGCTTCGATCTCGTGGGCGATCCGGTCGTAGGAGTCGACGATGTCGTCGCAGACGGCGTACAGGACGGCGCCGGGCCCGCCGGAGGCCAGCAGCGCGTGGTCGGCCTCGAGCCGGGTGCGGACCGAGGCCAGCGGGTTGGCCTTGCCGTGCCGGACGGTGATGACGAAGTCGGGCCCGACGAACAGCATGATCTCGCCGACCTCGATGGCCGACGGCCGGTCGTAGGAGACCGTCTTCAGGACGATGAACACGGTGTCGCCGTAGTGTTCGAGCTTGGGCCGCTGGTGGCCTTTGGCGGCGTCCTCGATGGCGTTGGGGTGGAGCTTCAGCTCCTTCTTGACCTCGTCGAACTCGCTGGGGGACGGCTCGTGCAGCCCGATCCAGAGGAACGCGCCGTCCTCGAGACGCGCGGTGGACAGCGCGGCGGCCAGGTCGCCGTCGACGTCCTCCCGGAAGCCGTCCCGGTAGATGGCGCAGTCGATAATCATGACCGACATTGTCCGGCATATCCTGACGATGTGACTACGGTTCTGCTCGTTCGCCATGGCCTCACCGCCAAGACAGGTCCGGTCCTGACCGGCTGGACTCCGGGCGTCCCCCTGGACGAGCGGGGCCGCGCCCAGGTCGAGGCCGTCGCGGCCCGGCTGGCGGGCCTCGCCCTGGACCTGGTCGTGACCAGCCCGCTGGAGCGGTGCGTGGAGACCGCGCAGGCGCTGCTGGCGGGCCGTGACGGCCTGGACAAACCCGAGGTCGACGAGCGGTTCGGGGAGGTCCGCTACGGCGACTGGACCGGCCGGGAGCTGGCGGAGCTGGCCAAGGAGCCGCTGTGGCGGGTCGTCCAGGAGCATCCGAGCGCCGTCACCTTCCCCGGCGAGGACGGCGAGTCCCTGGCCGCGGCGCAGCACCGGGCGGTGCGGGCGGTCCGGGAGTGGAACGAGCGGCTGGGCGCGGACGCGGTGTACGCGGTCTGCTCGCACGGCGACGTCATCAAGTCGGTCGTCGCGGACGCCCTCGGGCTGCATCTCGATCAGTTCCAGCGGATCCAGGTCGATCCGGCGTCCGTCACCGTCATCCGGTACACCGAGACGCGCCCGTTCCTGGTGCGGCTCAACGACAGCGGCGGCACCGTCCAGGGGCTGGTGCCGGTGAACCGGGGGGACAGTGACGCGCCTGTCGGCGGCGGCGCGTAGGGTTCGATTCATGCCGGTCATCACCTATGAAAACCCGGACCGGTTCGTCGCCGGTACCGTCGGCCAGCCCGGCCAGCGGGAGTTCTATCTCCAGGCGCGGAAGGGCCGCCGCGTGACCAGCGTCGGTCTGGAGAAGTTCCAGGTCAGCCTGCTCGCGGAGCGGCTGGAGGAGCTGCTGGACGAGGTGCGCAGGCTGAGCGGCGGGACCGCCGAGGTTCCGGCGGCGGCCCTCGGGGCGCTCCGTGACGACGGGCCGCTGGATCCGCCCGTCGACGAGGAGTTCCGGGTCGGTTCGATGGCCCTGGCCTGGGATCCCGAAGCCGAACGGATCATCGTCGAGGCGCGGGAGACCGGCGAGGAGGACCCCGACGAGGACGAGGACGAGCCTGAGGACGGGTCGGTCCTCCGGGTGTCGATCACCGCGACCCAGGCCCGCGCGTTCGCCGAACGCGCCCTGAAGCTGGTGGCCGCCGGGCGGCCGCCCTGCCCGCTGTGCGGGCTTCCCCTCGACGCGCTCGGGCATGTGTGCCCCCGGCAGAACGGGCATCTCAGAACATCATGACGGCCTCCCCGGTTGAGGACGCCGAGCAGCTCCTCGCCCATGGCGCGCTCACCGTCGAAGGCAGGATCGTCCAGGCGTCGAACGCGACGCTCCGGTGCGACATCGAGCTCGACGGCGTCACCGCGAAATGCGTGTACAAGCCGGTCGCGGGGGAGCGGCCGCTGTGGGACTTCCCCGACGGCACCCTCGCGGGACGCGAGGTGTCGGCGTATCTGGTCTCGCAGGCGATGGGCTGGCGGGTCGTCCCGCCGACCGTGCACCGCGACGGCCCGTACGGCCCCGGCATGGTGCAGCTGTGGATCGACACCGACGAGACGGTCGATCTGGTGGCGCTGTCGCGGGCCAACGATCCGGCGGTCCGGCGGATGGCGGTGTTCGACGCCGTCATCAACAACGCCGACCGGAAGATCGGCCATCTGCTGCCCGTCGACGGCGGCCACGTGCACGGCTGCGACCACGGTGTCAGCTTCTCCACCGACTACAAGCTGCGGACCGTGCTGTGGCAGTGGCGCGGCAAGCCGCTCAAACCGCTGTCGGTGCAGGCGCTGCAGAAGGTGCGGGCGCGGCTGGACGGCGATCTGGCGCGGGCGCTGGCCGAGCACATCACGGCGGACGAGGTGGAGGCGACCCGCAGGCGGGTCGAGCTGATGCTGAAGCACCGGGTGCATCCGTATCCGCCGGAGGACTGGCCGGCCATTCCCTGGCCCCCGATGTGAGCCGGCCCGATGTGAACCGGCCCCCGATGTGAGCGCTCTGCCGTCCGCTTGCTGAAATGGCGGTGTGTGCACCGCTCTGATCTCCTTCGACCCGTCGGCCCGGTTCCCTCTGCTGCTGGCCGGCATCCGTGACGAGTACACCGACCGGGCGTGGGATCCGCCCGCGGAGTTCTGGCCCGGCCGTCCGGGTGTGGTGGGCGGCCGGGACCGGCTGGCGGGCGGCACCTGGCTGGCCGTCGATCCGGCGGAGCGGCGGGTGGGCTGCGTGCTCAACGGGACGGGCGTGCTGGCCTTGGACGACCGGCGGCTGTCGCGCGGCGATCTGCCGTTGCGGGCGGCGGGCGACGGCGGGCTCGGCGACCTGGATCTGAAGCGGATGGATCCGTTCCATCTGATCTGCGGGGAGCCGGGCCGGGTGCGGCTGTGGAGCTGGACGGGCGAGGAGCTGACCGACCAGTGGCTGGAGCCCGGCACCCATCTGGTGGTGAACACGGGCCTCGGCGGCGCCTGCACGGCTTCCGGGGGGTCGATCCCCCGGGCGGGGCTGGACGGGATCCG
>NZ_BAAGZI010000396.1:0-5229 GCF_054778695.1 Actinocorallia lasiicapitis | reverse complement strand
TGGGCGGCGGGCGCCCGCGACCGCGACGGCCTCGTCCTGCGGTTCGACGGCCGGTCCTGGAAGGAGTTCCGCACCGGCACCGGAGCCGTCACCACGCTGACGTCCGACGGACGCGCCCTGTGGGCGGCCGCGGGCCCTGCCCTGCTCCACTGGACGGGCCGCCGCTGGACCACCACCGACGCCCCCTTCCCGATCAACGCGCTCACCGCCACCCCCACCGGCCTCCTGGCCGCCGGCTCCGGAACCTTCGGCCTCCTCGACGGCCGCTCCTGGACCGTCCGCGAACTCCCCGGCACCTGGCTCGCCGCCGACCCCGCCTGGCTCGTGGGCTCTTGTGCTCCCTAGGGCGTGTTCCGGAGCCGGCGCTCGTAGCGAGCGGCGTCCAGGTGCGTGCATCGCGGGGGCGGAGGAGGGAGTCAGCCTGGTTTGGCTGGCGACCGACGACAACCCTGCGAGGTGCGTGCCTGGGCGTCGCGCAGTAGAGCAGGTGGCTTCGGAACACGCCCTAAGATCAGGGCATGACGCGAGCCGTTTATATCGCCGCTACGGATGCCGCTACCAGGAAGGTGACGATCGCGCTCGGGATCGCGGAGCAGCTTTCGCGGCGGGTGGGGACGGTCGGGGTGTTCCGGCCGGTGGTGATCGAGGGGCGTGTCGATTCGACGATCTCCACGTTGAGCGGGCGGTTCAACGCCGTGGGGGCCAGCGGGGTCACCTATGACCAGGTGCACCGGGATCCGGTGCGCGCCACCACCGACATCGTCGCCGCCTACCGGCAGCTCGCGGCCAGGTGCGACGCGGTGATCATCGTGGGTACTGACTACACGGACGTCGGGGCGGCGACCGAGTTCGAGTTCAACGCCGTCCTCGCCTCGCATCTGGGCGCGCCGGTGCTGCTGCTGGTCAACGGCCAGCACCGGAGCGCGGCGGAGATCGAGACGGCCATCGCGGTCGCCGGCAAGGAGCTGGCCGCCGAGCACGCCACCCTGCTGGGCACGCTGGTGACGCGCGTCGACCAGGACCGGTTCGCCGAGGTCAAGGAGCGGCTCGACGGGCCGTCGGTGTCGGTGCTGCCCGAGGAGCCGGGGCTGTCGTCGCCGACGGTCTCGGATCTGATGGCCGGCTGCTCCGGCACCCTGTTCCTGGGCGACGAGCAGCAGCTCGGCCGGGACGTGTCCGGGCTGATGGTCGGGGCGATGTCCCTGCCGCACATCCTGGAGCGGCTCACCGAGGGCGTCGCGGTGATCATTCCGTCGGACCGGGCCGCGGCGCTGCTGCCGGCGCTGCTGGCCGCGCACTCCGCCGCGACCTTCCCCGCGCTGTCGGCGATCGTGATGACGGGCGGGATGGAGCTGCCGGAGCCGGTCGTCCGGCTGGTCGACGGGATGCACCCGACCCTGCCGGTGATCCTCACCGGGGAGGACACCTTCGAGGCCGCGACCAAGCTGGCGACCGTCGAGGGCCGGTTCTCCCCCGAGACCACCGGGAAGATCGACACCGCGCTGCGGATGTTCGCCGAGTACGTACCGGGCGCGGAGCTGCTGGACCGGCTGCACGTCACCAAGTCGGCGGCCGTCACCCCGCTGATGTTCGAGTACGACCTGATCGAACGTGCCCGCTCCGACAAGCGGACGATCGTGCTGCCCGAGGGCGACGATCCGCGGATCCTGCGGGCCGCCGACATCCTGCTGCGGCGCGGCGTCGCCGATCTGACCCTGCTCGGCGACGAGCGGGAGATCCACGCCAGGGCCGCGTCCCTTGGGCTCGACCTGGCCGCGGCCCGGATCCTCAGCCCGTTCGACACGGCGCTCCGCGAGCGGTTCGCCGCCGAGTACACCGCGCTCCGCGCCCACAAGGGCGTCTCGATCGAGCAGGCCCGCGACACCGTGACCGATGTGTCCTACTTCGGCACGTTGATGGTGTATCTGGGGTTGGCCGACGGGATGGTGTCGGGCGCGAACCACACCACCGCGCACACCATCCGGCCGTCCTTCGAGATCATCAAGACGGCGCCGGGCGCGCAGGTCGTCTCCTCGGTGTTCTTCATGTGCCTGGAGGACCGGGTGCTCGTGTACGGGGACTGCGCCGTCAACCCCGACCCGACCGCGGGGCAGCTCGCCGACATCGCCGTCCAGTCCGCCGCGACGGCCGCGGCGTTCGGGGTCGAGCCGCGGATCGCGATGCTGTCGTACTCCACCGGGACGTCGGGCAGCGGCGCCGAGGTCGACAAGGTGCGGACGGCCACCGCGCTGGTCCGCGAGCAGCGGCCCGAACTGCTGGTGGAGGGGCCGATCCAGTACGACGCCGCCGCCGATCCGGGGGTCGCGCTGGCGAAGATGCCGGACAGCCCGGTGGCGGGGCGGGCGACCGTGTTCATCGTCCCGGACCTCAACACCGGGAACAATCTGTACAAAGCGGTGCAGCGGAGTGCCGGGGCGGTGGCGGTCGGACCGGTGCTGCAGGGACTGCGCAAACCCGTCAACGACCTGTCGCGCGGCGCGACCGTCCAGGACATCGTCAACACCGTCGCGATCACCGCGATCCAGGCCCAGGGAGAATAGTGCCCCCGCTCGTCCTCGTGCTGAACTGCGGCTCCTCCTCGATCAAGTACCGGCTGCTCGACATGGACGGCGGCACGGCCGTCCTGTCCGGGACGGTCGAGCGGATCGGCGAGCCGGGCGGCCACCTCGACCACGCGGCCGGGCTGCGGGCCGTGCTCGACGAGCTCGGCGGAGCCCCCGAAGGGCTGGTCGCCGTCGGACACCGGGTCGTGCACGGCGGCTCCCGCTACGCCGACCCCGTCCTGATCGACGACGAGGTCGAGAAGGCGATCGAGGAGCTGTCGCCGCTCGCCCCGCTGCACAATCCGGCGAACCTCGCCGGGATCAGGGTGGCGCGCGAGGCGTTCCCCGACGTCCCGCACGTCGCGGTGTTCGACACGGCCTTCCACCAGACGATGCCGCCCGGCGCCTACACCTACGCGGTGCCGAAGGAATGGTCACGCGAAGGAGTCCGGCGGTACGGCTTTCACGGCACTTCGCACGCCTACGTCTCACGGGCCGCCGCCCGGCTGCTCGACCGGCCCTACGCCACGGTCAACACGATCGTGCTGCATCTCGGGAACGGGGCCTCGGCGTCGGCCGTCGAGGGCGGGCGGTGCGTCGACACGTCGATGGGGCTGACCCCGCTGGAGGGCCTGGTGATGGGCACCCGCTCCGGCGACGTCGACCCCGCGCTCGCCTCCTACCTCTCCCGGACCAGGGGGCTCGACCTGGCCGAGATCGACGCGGCGCTCAACCAGCGCTCCGGGCTGCTCGGCATGTGCGGCGCGAACGACCTGCGCGAGGTCTGGCGGCTGGTCGACGCCGGTGACCCGGACGCCGCCCTCGCCATCGACGTCTACACGCGCCGGATCAAGAAGTACGTCGGCGCCTACTACGCCGTCCTCGGCCGGCTGGACTGCATCGCCTTCACCGCGGGCGTCGGCGAGAACGACGCCAGGACCCGCGCCCTGGCCCTGTCCGGGCTGGACCACCTCGGGATCACGCTCGATCCCGGCGCCAACACCGCGCCGTCCCGCGCCGCCCGCGTCATCTCCGCCGCCGCCTCCCCCGTCACCGTCCTGGTCGTCCCCACCGACGAGGAACTGGAGATCGCCACCCAGACCCTGGCCGTCACCGGCTGACCCGTCGTCAGGTGCAGGCCGGTGTCTGGCGGGCGGCGGCGGGGACGGGCGTCCGCGGCGGCGGTGCCGGGAGCTCGGGGACGACCGTGGGCCTGGGCTTCTTGGACGGGCGGGGCGTCGGGGCCGCCTTGGAGGGCTTGGCCTGAGTGCCGTAGAGCCGGGTCCTGGTGCGCTGGACCAGGTCGATGATGAGGCGGATGCCCGTCACCTGGGCCCGGTGGCCCCGGATGTCGGTGATCTCCACGGCGAACGGGCCCTTGCCCAGGCCGTGGGGGGCCTGCCAGGCGTTGTAGTCGGTGAGGACGAGCGGGGTCCAGGGGCGCCCGGGCGCTCGGGCGCGGACGGAGCGCAGCGGGTTGCCGTGGCCCATGACCAGCAGCGACAGCCAGTACGGGTTCGAGCCGCCGCGGACCCGGACGGCCAGATTCTCCACCGGCGGGTCGACGAGGGTGCGGTAGGAGACCGGGATCCGGCCCTTGCCGAGCGGGGCGAGGGCCGCGAACGCCTCCTCGCTGAGGTCGATCTCGCCCGGTTTGCACGGGCCGCAGCGGTCGACGACCAGCACACGGATCGTCCGGGCGGGGCCGGTGACTTCCAGGATCGTGCCGCAGGCCCGCGCACCCGCGTACTCGCCCTCGCTGAGGGCGACCAGATAGTGGTCCGCCGGCAGGACGGGGTAGGCGCAGTTCCCGCCGCCCGCCTTGTAGTGGGTGGCGAAACCGTCCGGAACGGTACGGACCGCGGCGCAGGCCGGCGCGGGGGCCGCGAACGCGGAGAGGCCGACCAGCGCGGCCGTCGCTCCGGCCGCGGAACCCGCGAACACACCCGCCCAAGTCGCCCGGCGCATAGCGGGAGCCTAACGGCTGCGGAGATCCTTGGGCTGCTGTTCGTCGTCTTGTTGCCTGGGGCCGGGGATCCCGGCCACCGGCCGCGGGAATACTGCCCGCGTGGAAGCGGTGATCGGCGCGTTGAGCGCCATGCACTGGCGGCTGCTCCCGGTCCTCGGGCTGCTGGCGGTGCTGCACTACCTGTTCGCGGCGATCGGGCTGCGGGCCGCCGCGGGGTCGGCGCTGCCGTTGCCGCGCACCATGCTGACCCAGTTCACGGCCGCCGCCGCCAGCCGGTTCACCCCCGGCGGGCTCGGCGGGACGGCCGTCAACATCCGGTATCTGAGCGTCCACGGGCTGGCGCTGCCGTCGGCCGTCATGGCGGTGTCGGCGCAGCACGCGGCGCTGTGGGTGGCGGAGCTCCTGGTGCTGCTGGCGGCGATCGCGTGGACGGGCAACACCCAGGCGTTCGGGGTGGTCACCGACCAGGTCACCACCCTCGTCGACGGGCTGGCGCATCCCGGGGTGGCGGCCTGTCTGGCCGGGGCGGTCGCGCTGACGGCCGTCGCGCTGGTGCTGATGGCGCGGCGGACCAGGAAGAACGCGGTGCTGGCGTGGCTGGAGGCGGTGCGAGAACTGGCCCGGCGGCCCCGCGACCTGTGCGTGCTGATGGCGGCGTCGCTGTCGGTGGCGGCCGTGCTCGGGCTGGCGTTCGGG
>NZ_BAAGZI010000395.1:0-5235 GCF_054778695.1 Actinocorallia lasiicapitis | reverse complement strand
CCCCGCCGCCGACGAGGCCCTGGCCGTCCTGATCGGCCTGCGCGACCCTCGCGCCGCCCGCCTGCTGGCCCGCGACCTCCACGACCGCCCGGAGGCGGTTCGAGCGGTCGAGATCCGGCACGCCCACGACGACCACGAATGCGTCCAGCCCCTGGTGCTCCGCGACGACACCGAGTTCCTGATCCCCTTCGACCGGCCGCTCCTGGAGTCGGTCCGCGCCGAGCTGCGCGCCGTCGCCGCCGCCTCCCGCCGGACCAGACGCCGCCGCGCCCCCCGCTGGCCGGTCGACCTCGACACGCTCCTCGGCCTGCTGCACTCCTGGGGACCTGACGCCCACGAGGCCCGCGCCGAACTCGCCCTGAAGCTCCCCATCACTTCCCGCCGCCGCGCCGAGCTGCTGTTCCTCCTCGCACCCACTCCCCGGGAACGCACCGCGGCGGCCACGCGCCTGCGCGACCTCCTCGAGCGGAGCACCCCTTACGGCCGGGTGGAGGACGCGCACGTCTACTGGCGCTTGACCGCCGACCCCGGCCCCATCCTGGGGGAGATCCGCCGCGCCTTCGCCGAGAAGATCGAACGCTACACGGCCGCCCGAACCCTCCTGGCCCTCGGCGGCACCGCCCGCCCCCTCGTCCCCGAACTCCGCACCCTCCTGCTCTCCCGGAAGCCCGCCAAACTGGTCCGCGACGGCTGGGGCTTCGAGCTGGCCACCGCCTACTGGCGTCTCACCGCCGACCCCGAACCGCTCCTCCCTCTCCTCAAAGCCGCCAGAAAAGACCCCTGGGACTCCAGCGAAGCCTGCGCCCTCATCCGCGAGATGGGTCCGGCCGCCGCACCGTTGGCCCCCTGGGTGGCCCGCCAGGCGGCCGAGCGCCATCAGCCCGCGGAAGAGGTTCTCGCGCTGACCGCACTCCACCCCGACGGCGCCTACCCGCCGCCCTTGACCGCCGAGCGCCTCATCACCCGCCTGGTCCGCCCCCTGCGCCGCGAAGGCACCGGCTCTTTCGCGCGGCGATCGCTGGACGCCATCGCCGAACTCGGCATCGCCCACGCCACCCCTGGATCCCGCAGGGCTCTCCACCGCCTGGTCGGCTCCGACACCCGCACCACCTCCTGCGTCGCCGAGGACGAGAGCCTCCGCACCGAGGCCGAAGCGGTCCTGTGGCCCGTGGGTGGACCTACTGGCGAGTAGAGTCTGGGGTACGGGGGGTGCGCCGTCGAAGGCCGTCGTGGCGGCATGGCAGGCTTGTCCCCATAGGACTTGTGTGACCGAGGGAGCGGCAGTGCGGCGCTGGTACGGCCTGGACGAAGTGCCCCAGGACTGGGGGCGGTCGGTCGTGACCATCGGCGTGTTCGACGGCGTCCACCAGGGCCACCGCACGGTGGTCAGGCGGGCCGCCGAACTCGCCGCTGAGCTGGGCCTGCCCAGCGTGGTGATCACTTTCGACCCGCACCCGGACGAGGTGGTGCGCCCCGGCAGCCACCCGCCGCTGCTCGGCTCCGCCAAACGCCGCGCCGAACTGCTGTCCGAGCAGGGCGTCGACGCGGTGATGGTGGTGCCGTTCACGCTGGAGCTGTCGAAGGTCGGCCCGGACGAGTTCGTCCAGTCGGTGCTCGTGGACAGGCTGCACGCCGCCCGCGTGATCGTCGGCGAGGACTTCCGGTTCGGCCACAAGGCCAAGGGCGACGTGCCCCTCCTGCGGGAGCTGGGCGAGAAGTACGACTTCGAGGCTGAGGGAGTTCCTTTGGTGGCCAACGGCGACACCATCTCGTCCACCGCGATCCGGGCGAAGCTCGCCGACGGCGCCGTCGAGGAGGCCGCGCACGCGCTGGGCCGCCCGCACCGGGTGGAGGGCGTCGTGGTCAGGGGCCACCAGCGGGGCCGTGCCCTGGGCTTCCCGACCGCGAACGTCGAGTCGGTGCCGCACACCGCGATCCCCGCGGACGGCGTCTACGCCGGCTACCTGGTCTGTGACTCCGACCGCTACCCGGGCGCCAAGTGGCCCGCGGCGATCTCCATCGGCACCAACCCGACCTTCGACGGCGTCGAGCGCACCGTCGAGGCGTACGCCCTGGACCTCGACGATCTCGATCTTTACGGCGAGCACGTGGCCGTCGACTTCGTCGCCCGGATCCGCGGCATGGTCAAGTTCGACTCGATCGACGCCCTGATCGAGGAGATGGGCCGCGACGTCGAGCGCGCCCGCGAGGTCACCGCGCCCTGAAGGGGCGACGGTCACCGGCTCCTGACGGTTCGTGATACCGTGAGTAGTCACTAGAGCTGTGCTCGTACGGGCGCACTCTGGGCCACGCCTGCTGCGCCCTCAGAGCGGCAGGTCGTTTCACGAACGCATCATGCGGCCCGGGCCTGAAAACCCCGGTGAGCTGCGGATGTCGAGCAAACTAAGGAGTCACGTGTCCCTGGACACCGCCGTCAAGAACCAGATCATCGCCGAGTACGCGACCGTTGAGGGTGACACCGGGTCCCCGGAGGTCCAGGTCGCACTGCTGACGAAGCGGATCAACGACCTGACCGAGCACCTCAAGGCGCACAAGCACGACCACCACAGCCGTCGTGGCCTGCTGCTCCTGGTCGGCCGCCGCCGCCGTCTGCTGAAGTACCTGCAGAACAAGGACATCAGCCGTTACCGCTCGCTGATCGAGCGTCTCGGCCTGCGCCGCTAGCTTTTGCGAGGGAGTGATCCGGATCACCTGGGTCACTCCCTCAGTAGTAACCTGACCTAGAACTAACAACATGCCCGCGAACGCCATCCGGCGCGACGAGGGCCGGTCCTCGGTAGTGGCCACCAGATAGACGCCTCCGCATGACGAGAGGCGCGGGATCTGCGGGCTTCGATCGAAGACCGGCAAGGAATCTCGGGCGAGGTACGCGTTCGGCGGGGTAGCCGATCTCGGGGTGACGATTCCCCGAGGTCTGAAACCGGGAGGTTTTCCCTTGTCAGATGCCATTCGTATGGACGGCGTCTCCGTCGCCGAAGCCGTGATCGACAACGGCTCTTTCGGCGTCCGCAAGCTGCGTTTCGAGACCGGCCGCCTGGCCCGCCAGGCCGCCGGCTCGGCCGTCGTCTACCTGGACGACGACACCATGGTCCTGTCCGCCACGTCCGCTTCCAAGCGGCCGAAGGACAACCTCGACTTCTTCCCCCTGACGGTGGACGTCGAGGAGCGCATGTACGCCGCGGGCCGCATCCCCGGCTCGTTCTTCCGCCGTGAGGGCCGGCCGTCCGAGGACGCCGTCCTCACCTGCCGCCTGATCGACCGGCCGCTGCGCCCGTCGTTCGTCAAGGGCCTGCGCAACGAGATCCAGATCGTCGCGACGATCATGGCTCTCGACCCCGACCAGCTCTACGACGTCGTGGCGATCAACGCCGCGTCGATGTCGACGCAGCTCGCGGGCCTGCCCTTCTCCGGCCCGATCGGCGGCGTCCGCGTCGCGCTGATCGACGGCCAGTGGGTCGGTTTCCCGACCCACACCGAACTGGAGCGCGCCACCTTCGACATGGTCGTCGCGGGCCGCACCCTCGCCGACGGCGACGTCGCGATCATGATGGTCGAGGCCGAGTCCACGACCAGGACCCTGGGCCTGGTGGCCGAGGGCGCCGTCGGCCCGACCGAAGAGGTCGTCGCCGCCGGTCTGGACGCCGCCAAGCCGTTCATCAAGGAGCTGTGCCGGGCCCAGCTGGAGCTGGCCGCCGACGCCGCCAAGGAGACCGCCGAGTACCCGGTCTTCCTCGACTACTCCGACGACGCCCTCGAGGCCGTCACCGCCGCGGTCTCCGGCCCGCTCGCCGAGGCCCTGACCATCGCCGGCAAGCAGGAGCGCGAGACCAAGCTGTCCGAGCTCCAGGCTCAGACCACCGAGCAGCTCGCCGAGCGGTTCGAAGGCCGTGAGAAGGAGCTGTCGGCGGCGTTCCGCTCGCTGACCAAGAAGCTCATCCGCGAGCGGATCATCCGCGACGGCGTCCGCATCGACGGCCGCGGCGTCAAGGACATCCGCCAGCTGTCCGCCGAGGTCAACGTGGTGCCCCGCGTGCACGGCTCGGCGCTGTTCGAGCGCGGCGAGACCCAGATCCTGGGCATCACCACGCTGAACATGCTCCGGATGGAGCAGACGATCGACACGCTCAACCCCGAGCGCACCAAGCGGTACATGCACAACTACAACTTCCCGCCGTACTCGGTCGGTGAGACGGGCCGCGTCGGTTCGCCGAAGCGCCGCGAGATCGGCCACGGCGCCCTCGCCGAGCGCGCGCTGCTGCCGGTCCTGCCGACCCGCGAGGAGTTCCCCTACGCGATCCGCCAGGTCTCCGAGGCGCTCAGCTCCAACGGTTCGACTTCGATGGGCTCGGTCTGCGCGTCCACGATGTCGCTGCTGGACGCCGGTGTGCCGCTGAAGGCCCCCGTCGCCGGTATCGCGATGGGCCTCATCCACGAGGGTGGCGAGTACGTCGCGCTGACCGACATCCTCGGCGCCGAGGACGCTTTCGGCGACATGGACTTCAAGGTCGCCGGCACCAAGGACCTCATCACGGCCCTGCAGCTCGACACCAAGCTCGACGGCATCCCCGCCGAGGTGCTCGCCGCCGCCCTGCGCCAGGCCCGGGGCGCGCGCCTCGCGATCCTGGACGTCATGGAGGACGCGATCGAGGGCGCGGCCGAGATGTCGGAGTACGCCCCGCGGATCATCACCATCAAGGTGCCCGTGGACAAGATCGGAGAGGTCATCGGCCCGAAGGGCAAGATGATCAACTCGATCCAGGCGGATACCGGTGCCGAGATCACCATCGAGGACGACGGCACCATCTACGTCGGCGCCACCAACGGGCCTTCCGCCGAGGCCGCGCGCCAGGCGATCAACTCGATCGCCAACCCGCACATGCCGGAGATCGGCGAGCGCTACCTGGGCACGGTCGTCAAGACCACGACCTTCGGCGCCTTCGTCTCCCTCATGCCGGGCAAGGACGGCCTCCTGCACGTCAGCCAGCTGCGCAAGCTGCACGGCGGCGTGCGGATCGAGAACGTCGAGGAGTTCATCAAGGTCGGCGAGAAGATCCAGGTCGAGGTCACCGAGATCGACCAGCGCGGCAAGCTGTCGCTGGTCCCGGTCGAAGTGATCGAGAAGGAGGCCGCCGGCGAGTCCGCCGCTCCGGTCGCCGCCGTGGGCTCCTCCGCCCCGGCCGCCGAGGCCGCTCCGGCCGCCGGTGACGACCGTCC
>NZ_BAAGZI010000394.1:0-5251 GCF_054778695.1 Actinocorallia lasiicapitis | reverse complement strand
GGGCGGACGGGCGGCAGCGGCAGCGACTCCACGAGCTGGGCGGCCCGGCATTCGGCCTCGAGCGCGGCGACGTCGTCATCGTCGGCGGCGGCGGCGCGCACCACGTCCAGGACGTCGCTCAGCGGCAGCGGCCCGGCCACCCTGAGGTCGGACTGGAAGCCGTCGGGTTCGGTCGGCAACGGCAGCAGATGCAGGTCGGCGTAGTGTTCGCGGACCAGCGCCGACAGGACGGGCGCGCCCAGCGGATCCTCGGCCGGACCGTTCACGCGCCGAGTTCCCAGGTGTGCGCGGTGCGGAACGCGCGGAGCGCCGCGTCGACGGCCGTGCGGGTGGGGCCGAGCGCCGTCAGGGTGCCGAGATAGTCCCGGTTGGTGTGGGTTCTGGTGATCCGGTCGCCGACCGCGCGCATCGGCCGGTAGGTGAGGCGGACCCCATCGTGGACGGTCTCGGTGGGGAGCGGCGCGGCGGTCAGGATGCCGGAGCGGTCGGCGACGACGGAGTCGACCGTCGCCTCGCCGCGCGGTGCGGGGACGAACACCGGGGGATCGCCGAGATGGGTGCGCAGGATGTCGGCGAACAGGTCGCGGCCGAGCAGGTCGGCGAGCAGGAAGTCGCAGTGGTCGCCGATCACCCGGTAGTTGACCTCGACGATCCTGGCGCGGCCCTCGCCGACGACGAACTCGGTGTGGCAGGCCCCGAACCCCACCCCCAGCTCCGTGAGCTGCGCCAGGACCTGCGTGGTCTCGGGCGGTGGCGGCGCCCAGTCCAGGCGCTCCTCGATGAAGTGCGGTTCGGGGGAGAGCGTGGTGCGGAACGAGCCGAGCACCTGGCCGTTCAGGGTCTCCACGGTGTACAGCGCGCCGCGCAGGTACTCCTCGGCGACCATCGGCCGTTCCGGGACGGGCAGGGCGGCCAGTTCGGCGGCGTTCGCGACCAGGCGGACGTCCTCGCTGGCGACTCCTTCGCGGGGCTTGACCACGAGCGGGAACGGGGCGTCGGCGGGCGGCGGCCAGTCCCAGGCGCGGACGTCACCGAGGCGGCGGCGGGTCAGGGCCTTGTTCTTGCAGCACAGCGCGGCCTTCCAGTCCTTGCCCGGCAGGTCGTGGAAGTCGGCGGCGAGCGCGGTGGCGGCCTGGAGGTGGTCGCTGTTGGTGAAGTAGGCGTCGGGCCGCCCCACCTGGATGATCTCCCGGTAGTCGGTGACGTCGCAGCCGACGACCTGGCGGCCCGGGTAGTCGGCGGGACGGTCGGTGAGCAGGACGACGTCGAGCCCGAGCCGGGCGGCGGCGGGCAGGAAGCCGTACAGGACCGAGTCGGTGACCTTGCCTGTCACCAGATGAAGCCGCACCCAACCCCCTTAGGTAAGCCTTCCCTAACCTTAGCGAGAGTGTCGGCGGGCCGTGGGATATTGGCCCGATGGATCTCGTGGAGCGGTGGAGCGTCCTCGTGGGCGAACAGGCCCGGCGGCTCGGCGAGGACCTTCTCGCACGGTACGCCGAACCCCACCGCAGGTACCACACGATCGTCCATCTGGAAGCGGTCCTCGACCTCGTCGACGAGCTCGCCGCCGACGCCGCCGACCCCGACGTCGTCCGGCTCGCGGCCTGGTTCCACGACGCCGTCTACGACCCCGAACGCGACGACAACGAGGAGCGCAGCGCCCGCCTCGCCGAACGGATGCTCGCCGACACCGATCTGGAGCCCGAACGGGCGGCGCGCGTGGCCGCCCTGGTCAGGATGACCAAGACCCATGATCCGTCCGACCCCGACGGACGGGTCCTCTGCGACGCCGACCTGGCGATCCTCGCCGCCGAACCGGAACCGTACGCGGCGTATGTCGCGGCCGTCCGGGCGGAGTACCACTTCGTCCCCGACGAGTACTTCCGGGCCGGCCGCGCCGCCGTCCTCGACCAGCTCCTCGCCCTGCCCGTCCTGTTCCACTCCCCGATCGCCCGCGCCCGCTTCGACGCCGCCGCCCGCGCCAACCTGACCCGCGAACTGGCTGCTTTGCGCGGCTGATCATGATCTAGCCTGGATGGGAGGGGCCGTAGCTGAAGGAGCGTCAATGGGGATTTCGGAGTTCGTCGCGGGCCAGCGGGAGCCTTTTCTCGCGGATCTGATCGAGTGGTTGCGGATTCCGTCGGTTTCCGGGGATCCGAAGCACGTCGGGGACGTGCGCCGGTCGGCGGAGTGGCTGGCCGGGCATCTGCGGGGGATCGGGTTCCCGGTCGTGGAGATCCTGGAGACCGAGGGGCTGCCCGCCGTGTACGCCGAATGGCCCGTGCCGGACGCGCCCGTCGTGCTCGTCTACGGCCACCACGACGTGCAGCCGGGGGAGCCGTTCGAGGAGTGGGAGACCAGCCCGTTCGAGCCGGTGATCCAGGGGGACCGCCTGATCGGCCGGGGGACCTCCGACGACAAGGGCCAGATCTTCATGCACACGCTCGGGCTGCGCGCCAACCTCGCCGCCCGCGGCGCGGACGCTCCGCCCGTCCACCTGAAGTTCCTGTTCGAGGGCGAGGAGGAGTCCGGGTCGATCCACTTCCCCGCCCTGCTGGAGACCCACCGCGAGAAGTTCGCCTGCGACCTCATGGTGATCAGCGACACCACGATGTGGGCGGCCGACACCCCGTCGATGTGCACCGGGATGCGGGGGCTCGCCGAATGCGAGATCTCCTTCCACGGGCCGTCGCGCGACCTGCACTCCGGTTCGTTCGGCGGAGCGGTCCCCAACCCGCTGACGGCGCTGGCACGGCTCGTCGCGGCGCTCCACGACGACGACGGGCGCGTCCGGCTCCCGGGGTTCTATGACGATCTGATCGAGCTCACCGACGAGGAGCGCGCCCTGTTCGCGAAGCTCCCGTTCGACGAGCCCGCCTGGCTGGAGACCGCCGGGCACAGCGGCGCGGCCGTCGGCGAGACCGGCTACACGACCCTGGAGCGGGTCTGGGCGCGGCCGACCGCCGAGGTCAACGGGATGTGGGGCGGGCACACCGGCCCCGGCGGCAAGACGATCATCCCGAAGTCCGCGCACGCCAAGATCTCCTTCCGGCTGGTCGCCGGGCAGGACCCGGCGAAGGTCGCCGCGTCGATCCGCGCGTTCGTCGCCGACCACACCCCGGCCGGGATCCGCGCCACCGTCGAGATCCCCTCGGCGGGGGTCCGCGCCTGCCGCTCGGCGATCGACTCGCCCGGCGTGCTCGCCGCCCGCCGCGCCATGGAGCGGGCGTTCGGCACCGAAGTGCTCTTCACCAAGGAAGGCGGCAGCGGCCCCGAAGCCGACCTCGCCGACATCCTCGGCGCCCCCCTGGTCTTCCTCGCGGTCGGCCTGAACGACGACCGGATCCACGCCCCGAACGAGAAGGTCGAGATCCCGCTCCTGCTGAAGGGCGCCGAAGCCGTCGCCCATCTCTGGAACGAACTCGCACTTGAGGAGAGGTAACCCCCGATGACGCTGGGTTGGCTGGCTCTGGCACGCGGCACCTTCGACCGGGTCGCCGAACGCAGACGCGACACCGACTGGGTGGCCGCCGCGTGGGCGGGCTCGCGGGTGCTGGTGGTCGACGAGCGGGGCCGGGTCCCCGTCCGGCTCACCGACGGGGCGGAGCTGGCGTTCGTCCCGTCCCGTGAGGCGCCGAAGGGCGACAGGTTCCTGCTGGGCGTCGACGAGGACAGGATCGCCTACTTCGCCGTCCCGGCGGAGCTGCCGGTGCTGCCCGGCGCGGAACCGGCCGATCTGCGACGGGTCGGGGCGCTGCTCGGCGATCTCGACTCGGCGCTGATGACCCAGGCGACGGCCCTGGTGTTCTGGCACGCCACCCACCGGTTCTGCCCGCGCTGCGGCGGACCCACGAAGATCGTCGCGGCGGGGCACGTGCGGACCTGCCCGAGCGACGGGGCCGAGCAGTACCCGCGGCTCGACCCGGCCGTGATCATGCTGGTGGAGGACTCCGACGAGCGCGTCCTGCTGGCGCGCGGGACGGGCTGGCCGGAGTCGCGGGCGTCGGTGCTGGCCGGGTTCGTCGAACCGGGCGAGTCGCTGGAGCAGGCCGTCGCGCGGGAGGTCGTCGAGGAGGTCGGGGTGGTCGTCGACGACATCCGCTACCTCGGCAGCCAGCCGTGGCCGCTGCCCCAGTCGCTGATGCTCGGCTTCGTCTGCCGCACCGCCGACCCCACCCTGAAACTCGACCCCGCCGAGATCGCCGAGGCCCGCTGGTACACCCGTGACGAGCTGAAGGCGGCGACCCTGTCCGGCGAGCTCCTCGTCCCCGGCAAGGTCTCCATCGCCCGCCAGCTCCTCGAGTACTGGTACGGGGGCGAACTCCCCGGAAGCTGGGGTCTGTGACATAGTTCACATGCAACCCAGGTGACGCATCCCTCCCGAAGGGCGCTTACGCACTGAAGAACCCTCTCCCCGGAACAGGCCCTTGGACGATCTCGAAGACGAGCTGGTGGAGCACGTGCTCGGCGCCCAGCAGGGCGACGAGTCCGCCTTCTCCGAGCTCTATCTCCGCACCCAGCCGCGGGTCCTGCGGTACCTGCGGCTGCTCGTCGGCGACGACGCCGAGGACGTCGCGTCCGAGGTGTGGCTCCAGGTCGCCAGGGATCTGCCGGGCTTCCGCGGCGACGGTCCCGGCTTCCGCGGCTGGACCGCGACCATCGCCCGCAACCGCGCCATGGACCACCACCGCAGGGTGCGGCGCAGGCCGTCCGTGCCGGTCGAGATCGACCGGCTGGTCGAACTGGTCGGCGTCGAGGACTCCCTGGAGTCGATCCACGCGATCGACGCCGCGATCCGGCTCATCGGGCTGCTGCCGCGCGACCAGGCCGAGGCCGTCCTGCTCCGGGTGGTGCTCGACCTGGACGCCGAGAGCACGGCCCGCGTCCTGGGGAAACGGCCGGGCGCGGTGCGCATGGCGACCTCCCGCGGGCTCCGCAGGCTCGCCAAGATCCTGGAGAGTTCCGAGGACCGCCCGGTGACACGGGTGGCCGCGGGAACGCTTGAGGACACGTCATGACACATCCCACGGACTCCTGTGAAGTCCCACCCCGCGTCGCCGGGCTGCTCGCCGTGCTGTCCACACCCGCCCTCCCGCCCGAGCTGGCAGGCCGGGAGCGGGCGCTGTCGGCGTTCGGCGGTGTGTACCGGCCCGAGGCGACGGCCCCCGACACGCTCGTCGCGACGGGGCCGCGGCGACGCCGGTTCAAGCATCCGATCCTAGTGGGGCTGGCCGCCGCGACCGTCCTGGGC
>NZ_BAAGZI010000393.1:0-5269 GCF_054778695.1 Actinocorallia lasiicapitis | reverse complement strand
TCAGCCCGGCCGCGACGGCCCCGGCGGCCGCCGCCGCCGACGTCAGCACGACCGGAACCCCCGCGCCGGTGGCGATCCGCGCCGCCTCGACCTTGGTGACCATCCCGCCGGTGCCGACCTTGCTGCCCGCCGACCCGGTCGTGACGCCTTCGAGGTCGGCCTCGGAACGCACGTCCTCGATCTTGCGGGAGCCGGGCAGCCGGGGGTCGCCGGTGTACAGGGCGTCGACGTCGGACAGCAGCACCAGCGCGTCCGCGCGGACCAGATGGGCGACGAGCGCCGCCAGCCGGTCGTTGTCACCGAACCGGATCTCGTCGGTCGCGACGGTGTCGTTCTCGTTGACGATGGGCAGCATCCCCAGCTTGAGCAGGGCCAGCAGGGTGCGCTGCGCGTTGTTGTGGTGGGCGCGGCGCATCATGTCGTCGGCGGTGAGCAGCACCTGGCCGACGGTCAGCCCGTGCCGCGCGAACGACGAGGCGTACCGCGCGATCAGCAGCCCCTGCCCGACGGACGCGGCGGCCTGCTGCGTGGCCAGATCGCGCGGGCGGCGGGACAGGCCGAGCGGGCCGAGCCCCGCCGCGATCGCCCCGGACGACACGAACACCACCTCGCTGCCCGCCTTACGGCGTTCGGCGAGGACGTCGACGAGCGCGTCGATCCGCGCTCCGTCGATGGTGCCCTGGGGGGTGGTCAGCGACGACGACCCGGCCTTGACGACGATCCGGCGGGCGTCGGCGATCGCCGACCTGAGGCTTTCCACGCGTCGCTCCTAGGGGGAGGGTTCTACCATTCGGACAGGCGCTGGTCGGTGCCGCGCGGGCCCTGGTAGAGCTCACCAGAGCCGGCGATCTCCGGCCGCCAGTCGAACACCACGGAGTCGTCCAGCGTACCGATCATGACGGTGGCGCCGGGCAGCGCGCCCGCCTTGGCGAGGCCGGTCTCGATGCCCAGCCGGTTGAGCCGGTCGGCGAGGTAGCCGACGGCCTCCTCGTTCTGGAAGTCGGTCTGCCGGACCCAGCGGACCGGCTTGGTGCCGGTGATGAGGAACTCGTTGTCGGCGACCTTCTGGATCTCGTACTCGGGGCCGCCCGAGGGGGCGGGACGCAGCACGATCCTGGTGGGCTCCTGGACGGGCTGGGCGGCGCGGTGCGCGGCGACCATCTCGGCCATCGCCCAGGTCAGCTCCTTCAACCCCATGTGGGCGGCCGCGGAGACCTCGAAGACGCGCAGGCCGCGGGCCTCGAACTCGGGCCGGACGATCTCGGCGAGGTCCTTGCCGTCCGGGACGTCGATCTTGTTGAGGACCACGATCCGGGGCCGATCCCCCAGCGCGACGGTGTCGTCGCCGGCGAACAGCTCGTCGTAGGCGGCCAGCTCACGCTCGATGATCTCGAAGTCGGAGACGGGGTCGCGGCCGGGCTCCAGGGTCGCGCAGTCCAGGACGTGCGCGAGGGTCGAGGAACGCTCGATGTGGCGGAGGAACTCCAGGCCGAGGCCCTTGCCCTGGCTGGCGCCCTCGATCAGGCCGGGGACGTCGGCGACGGTGAAGGTGTGCTCACCGGCGCTGACCACGCCCAGGTTGGGGATGAGCGTCGTGAACGGATAGTCGGCGATCTTCGGCTTGGCGGCCGACAGCGCGGCGATCAGCGAGGACTTGCCCGCGCTGGGGAAGCCGACGAGCGCGACGTCCGCGACGGTCTTCAGCTCCAGCACCACGTCGGCCTCGTCACCGGGCTCGCCCAGCAGGGCGAAGCCGGGCGCCTTGCGCTTGGCCGAGGCCAGGGCCGCGTTGCCGAGCCCGCCGTGGCCGCCTTCGGCCGCGACGTACCGGGTGCCCGCGCCGACGAGGTCGGCGAGGACCTTGCCGTCCTTGGTCTTGACGACGGTGCCGTTCGGGACGGTGAGGAGGACGTCCTCGCCGTTGGCGCCGTTCTTCAGACCGCCGGACCCGGGCTTGCCGTTGCCCGCTTTGCGGTGCGGGCGGCGGTGGTAGTCGAGCAGCGAGGAGGTGTTGGGGTCGACCTCCAGGATGACGTCGCCGCCCCTGCCGCCGTTGGCGCCGTCCGGGCCTCCGAGCGGCTTGAACTTCTCCCGGTGCACGGAGGCGCAGCCATGCCCCCCGTTGCCCGCCGCGATGTGCAGGACGACGCGGTCCACGAAGTCAGCCACTGGATTCCTTTCAAGGATGGACGCCTGCCCGGGAACCGTCCCCGCGCCGGTCGCTCACAACAGACAAGGGCGGACCCATGCAGGTCCGCCCTTGGTACAACCGATTCCCGGTGCGGAAGGATTCCGCACCGCGGAGAAGTACTACTCCGCGGCCGGGACGATGCTCACGGCCCGGCGGCCACGGTAACGGCCGAACTCGACGGTGCCCGCGACCAGCGCGAACAGCGTGTCGTCCTTGCCGAGACCCACGTGCAGGCCGGGGTGGTGGTGGGTGCCGCGCTGGCGGATGATGATCTCGCCGGCCTTGACGACCTGGCCGCCGTAACGCTTCACACCGAGGCGCTGAGCGTTGGAGTCGCGACCGTTACGGCTGGACGATGCGCCCTTCTTATGTGCCATTTCAGGGACTCCTTTACTTCGCCGAGATACCGGTGATCTTGACCTGGGTGTACGGCTGACGGTGACCCATCCGCCGCTTGTACCCGGTCTTGTTCCGGTAGTGCATGATGTTGATCTTCGGGCCCTTGACGGCGCCGAGGACTTCGCCGGTGACCGTGTAGTTGGCCAGTTCGGCGGCGGCCGAGGTGATCTTGTCGCCGTCGACGACAAGAACGGCCGGGAAGGTGATGGTGGAGCCGACTTCGGCGGTCAGCTTGTCGACGTTCAGCACGTCGTCGACAGCGACCTTCTCCTGGTGTCCGCCCGCGCGGATGATCGCGTACACGGTGTGTACCTTTCGCTAGTTTCTTCCAGAGCCCCGCGAAGGGCCTGCCCCTGCTTCGACGGCCGAATGGCCTGCCGGAACCTGGGCGGCACACCCGAGAGACCCGTCGCCGGGAGTCTCTAGTGCTCTCTGCTTGCCTCGGACGAGGCGAAAACGCCTTGCGGCGCGAAGACGGGCGTGCTGGAACACGCCCGGCCCTCAGAGTACCGGACTCCCGGCGCGCCCGTCGAATCGGCGGACAAGGCCAGGAGAACGGCGAAGGCCGGAGGGATGATCCCCTCCGGCCTTCGACTCGGTGCCCTACTCGCCGGAGTCGCCCGACTTGCTGGCCTCGATCTTCTCCGCCCTGGTGGGGCGGCGGCTGCGACGGCGCTTGGCCGGGGCGTCGCCCTCGGGCTGCTCGTCGGCCTGGTCGGGACCGACGACCGCCTCGACCTTGACCGACTCGCCGGAGTCCAGGGTCAGGGTGACGGTACCGATCTCGTCGGCGTCCTCCGGCGGCGGACCGGCCGGGCGGACCTTCCTGGTCCGGGTGCGCGGCTTCGGCTTCTCCTCGATCGCCAGGACCGCGGGGGCCGCGGCGATCTCGGCCACGACGGCCTCGGAGCCCTCGATCGCGACGGCGGCCTCACGGGCCACCGACTCGGCCCGGTTCACCTTCGCCTCGACGACGCGCTCGACGTCGCCCTTGCGCTTGCGCTTGTTCCGCGCGCTGTTGCCGTTGCCGTTCCCGTTGCCCTCACCGAGCTGCCGGTCGTCGACCGGGGTCAGCGAGACATGGATGCCGCGGCCGTTGCAGTGGTCGCAGACCTCGGAGAACGCCTCCAGCAGACCGCTGCCGACGCGCTTGCGCGTCATCTGGACCAGGCCCAGCGAGGTGACCTCGGCGACCTGGTGCTTCGTGCGGTCGCGCGACAGGCACTCCAGCAGCCGGCGCAGCACCAGATCGCGGTTGGACTCCAGCACCATGTCGATGAAGTCGACCACGATGATGCCACCCAGGTCGCGCAGCCGGAGCTGGCGGACGATCTCTTCGGCGGCCTCGAGGTTGTTGCGGGTGACGGTCTCCTCGAGGTTGCCGCCCTGCCCGGTGAACTTGCCGGTGTTGACGTCGACGACCGTCATCGCCTCGGTGCGGTCGATCACCAGGGAGCCGCCGGACGGCAGCCACACCTTGCGCTCCAGCGCCTTGGCGAGCTGCTCCTCGATCCGGTAGTAGCCGAACGCGTCGTCGGTGTCGTTCCACCGCTCGGTGCGGTCGGCCAGGTGCGGCGCGACATGGCTGACGTAGTCCTGGACCTCTTCCCACGCCTCGGCGCCCTGGACGACGAGCTTGGTGAAGTCCTCGTTGAAGATGTCGCGGATCACCCGGACGGTCAGATCGGGCTCACCGTGCAGCAGCGACGGGGCCGAGGCGCCCTTCGCCTGCTTCTGGATGTTCTCCCACTGCGCGGACAGGCGTGCGACGTCGGCCGTCAGCTCCTCTTCCGAGGCGCCCTCGGCGGCGGTGCGGACGATCACACCGGCGTTCGGCGGCATGATCTTGCGCAGGATGGTCTTGAGGCGGGTGCGCTCCTTGTCGGGGAGCTTGCGGCTGATGCCCGTCATCGAACCGTCCGGCACGTACACGAGGTAGCGGCCGGGCAGCGAGATCTGGCTGGTCAGCCGCGCGCCCTTGTGGCCGAGCGGGTCCTTGGTGACCTGGACGAGCACCGCCTGGCCGGACTTGAGCGCCGACTCGATCCGGCGGGGCTGGCCCACCAGTCCGGCGACGTCCCAGTTGACCTCGCCCGCGTACAGCACGGCGTTGCGGCCCTTGCCGATGTCGACGAACGCGGCCTCCATCGACGGCAGCACGTTCTGGACCTTGCCCAGGTACACGTTGCCGACGTAAGACTGGTGGCTGGCGCGGTCCACGTAGTGCTCGACCAGCACACCGTCCTCAAGGACGCCGATCTGCGTGCGCTCGCCCTCCTGGCGCACCACCATGACGCGCTCGACCGACTCGCGCCGGGCCAGGAACTCGGCCTCGGTGATGATCGGCGGACGGCGGCGGCCGTGCTCGCGGCCCTCGCGGCGGCGCTGCTTCTTGGCCTCCAGGCGGGTCGAACCCCGCACGGACTGGACCTCGTCCTCGAACGACTTGGCCGAACGCGGCTCGCGCACCCTGACCACGGTGTTCGGCGGGTCGTCGGCGGCCGGCTCCTCATCGTCGCCACCACCGCGACGGCGACGGCGGCGCCGCCGGCGGCTGCCCGCGACGGGGGTCTCCTCGTCGTGCTCGTCCTCGGAGTCCTCCTCCTCGGACTGCTCCTCGACGTTGTCGGCGGGCTCCTCCGACTCGTCCTCACCGGACTCGTCGCGCACCCGGCCACG
>NZ_BAAGZI010000392.1:0-5276 GCF_054778695.1 Actinocorallia lasiicapitis | reverse complement strand
GCCGAACTCCGCCAGCAGCGCCAGCTCCGCGCCGCGCTTCATCGCGGCGTAGTCGGTGTCGCCGCCGTCGGGATCGCCCGCGACGACCGGAGCGTCCTCCCGGCCGCCCGGTGGCGGCGGGTAGGCGTACACCGACCGGGACGACACATAGCTGTAGTGCCCGGCCCGGCCGGACAGCAGCCGGGCCGACGCGCGGACGGCGGAGGGCGCGAACGACCAGGTGTCGACCACCAGATCCCAGGCGCCCCGCTCCAGTGCCGAAAGGTCGGAGCGCCGGTCGCCGGTCAGGGCCTCGACGCCGTCGGGGGCCGGGTGCGTGCCCCGGTTGAAGGTCGTGACCTTCCACCCGCGCGCCAGGCCCTCCTCGACGTACGCGCGCCCCACGAATTCCGATCCGCCCAGTACGAGAAGGTTCATGCCTCAACCCTGGACCATGATCGACGTCAGGGCGACTCCTCCTTGCCGTCAGCAGAATCCGCCGAGGGCGTGACGGGCGGGAACGCCAGCATCGTCAGCAGGTAGCCGGTGATGGCGGCGACGGTGATGGCGCCGGTCCAGGCGTGGACGACCCACCGGATCCCGTCCTCGTAGGCGGCGGCGAGCACCGCGAAGTACACCGACCAGATCGCCAGCGGCAGCGCCGTCATCGTGATCCGGATCCGGTGGCCCTCGGTGCCGACGAAGAACAGGATCAGTTCGCCGAGCACCGCCCCGGCCAGCACCGCCAGGTGCAGCGCGAACGGGTGCGGCGGGCCGATGACCGCGATGGTGAGCATGGCGGGCACCGCGAACAGGACTGTCAGCGTGCCGGGCCGGAGCGTGAAGCTGCGCAGCAGCATCAGCAGGAAGCCGACGAGCGTCGCGGTGGCCAGCAGGATGCCGAGGATGCCCTGGGTGAACGCCGCGTCGTTCTCGACGATCGCGGCCCACGGGGAGCTGTAGGGCAGGTCGAACTGGCCCCAGAACCAGAGGAACGACAGCGTCAGCGACGCTGAGGCGACCACGATCCACGAGGCGGTCTTCTCGCCGCGGGCGCGCGCGTGCACCCACGGCCCGGAGGCGATGAGGAAGCCCGCGACCATCAGCCCGAGGTGGGACGGGCTGAACAGCGCGACGGCGTCCTCCTCGATCCCGAACACCTCATGCCAGACCAGGTCGAACCCGCCGAAGCCGCCGAACACCAGGGCGCCCACGAAGGACTGCTGGTAGCCGACCGGCAGCGCGTGGAACGGGGACCGGCCCGCCCGCACCCCGCGCAGGACCCCGAGGCCGAGGAAGACCATCGTGCACAACACGCCGAAGTACAGCAGGGCGTGCCACGGGGTGAAGAAGCTCTCGTCGACCTTGCCGTGGTTGTGGGCCCAGGCGTCGATATGGGCGCCGAACGACACCCATGACGCGAAAAGGACCGTTCCCCAGGCGAACGCCGTGCTCACGGTCGGCTGCGCGGGTGTCTCGACCCGACTGTCCACCACCACTGTCCATCTCCTTTGCGATCGTCCGCTGCGACCCTACGCCCGGATGATCACGAATGGGGATCTTGTTCTTGGTCGGTGGAACGTGCCCGGAGCCGCTGTCCGCTACTGGCCGGGCCGTACGCGCTCTGTTGTCACGGTCCTTGACTGCTGGTCATAGTGCTCCCTGTGTGAAAGTTTCAATCACGTGGAGGGGACACCATGAAGAAGATCGTCGTGCACAGGACCGGCACCATCGGCCTTACCGGCAAGGCCTCGGCGAAGCACTGCGGCTGATCTGAAAGCCGGCTGAGCGGGGCGGTGGGCGTTTCCGCTCAGCCGGACGAGCCGGGTCAGCGCCTGGGCAGCGCGTCGATCGCGGAGATGAGGAGGTCGAGTCCGAACTCGAAGTCCGAGTCGGGGGAGTGCGCGGTGAGCTCCTTGGCGAGCGCCGTCACATGGGGGAACTCGACGGGATCGAGCTGAGTGAACGCCGCCGCTGGATCGGGCGGCAGATAGTCCAGCATCTTCACCATGTCGAGCTCGCGCAGCTGCGCGCCGAGCGCGTAGGCGATGAGCGCCCGCATGATCCGGACCGAGGTCGCCCCGTCGAAGCCGGCCGCGTCGGCGACCGACAGGGCGCGCTCGACGGAGCGGATGCCGACCGGGAACTCGACGCTGTGCGTGGTGACGATCATCATGCAGGCGGGGTGGTCGCGGGCCACCCTGCGGAACGCGTGGACGAGAGCGCGTCCGCGTTCCCGCCAGTCCCGCTCCTCGTCATCGGGCAGGTCCAGGCCCGCCATCACATACTGGGCGATCCCGCTGAGCAGGGCGTTCTTGCTCGGGACATGGTTGTACAGGGACATCACGGCCACGCCGAGCTCGTTCGCGACGGCGCGCATCGACAGAGCCGCTTCGCCGTCCCGTTCGACGAGCGCGATGGCGGCCAGGACGATCCCGTCCTTGGTGAGCAACCGTTGACCTCTCCTGTAGGGAAGCCGCCCGTCAGCGACGGGCGCTCCGCGGCCGGTGCAGATGTTCCCAGGAGCCGCGCCACAGCTGCGGGTTCCAGCGCGCGGCGGCCTGCTCGGCCGCCTGCGCGGCGCCGCTGGGGAGGAGCTGGAAGCGGTAGCAGTATCCGCCCAGGAACGGCATCGGGCTGACGACTTCGAAGAAGAGATGGGACAGCTCGGGGACGGGCCGCGGATCGGGGTCGGTGAGGTAGACCTCGAGCCACTGGTCGAGCCGGCTCGACGCGGTGCTCCGGGGATCCCGGTAGGTGCCGACCCCGACGGCGGCGACGTCGGCCCAGGGAATGCCTCCCGCGTAGGCGGCGTCGCCGTCCGTCCACCAGATTCCCTGCTGGTCGAAGGCCACGGCAGCGCCGCGCCGCATCGCGGGCAGCCGGATGAGGAACCAGAGCGCGCCCGCCAGGACGACGGCGACGCAGGCCCACACGAAGACCTGTTCGGAGGTCGTGTCGGCGGTGAGGGCGGTCCGCGCGAGCGACCCGGCCGCGGCCGCGATGAAGATCAGGCAGAGCACGAGGCAGCCGGAGCTGAGACCGGTCAGTTTCACTCGAACCGCGTCGGGGGCGGGACCAGTGGCGTTCGCCATAGTGGGGGTCGTCCTTCGAAGGGGGGATGGACATCGTCGGTGCGCATCCGTAACGTACACCGTACGTCGGACGTACACCGTACGTCAGCTTTTGAGGCAGTCTGGAGTAGTCAGTGTCGACTCACGAGCTCTACACGGGACCTGTTCCCCGGGAGACCTGGAACGTGCCGCTCGCCGGAGACGCCCGCTTCACCTGGGAGTACGACGAGGGGCGCGAGAAGCTGCTGGGCCTGTACCAGAAGGGCAAGGACAAGCAGTGGGACGCCGCCAAGCGCATCGACTGGTCGATCGAGGTGGACCCCGCCGACCCGCTCGGACTCCCCGACCAGGCCAACGCCATCTACGGCACCAAGTACTGGGAGCGGATGAACGACAAGGAGAAGGGTGAGCTCCGCCTCCACCTGACCTCCTGGCAGTTCTCCCAGTTCCTGCACGGCGAGCAGGGCGCGATGATCACGGGCGCGCGGATCGTCGAGACCGTCCCCGACCTGGACGCCAAGTTCTACTCCGCCACCCAGACCATGGACGAGGCCCGCCACGTCGAGCTGTTCGGCCGGTTCCTCCAGGAGAAGCTCCAGCTCGTCTACCCGATCAACGACAACCTGCAGGCCCTGCTGAAGGACACGCTCAGCGACTCCCGCTGGGACATGCCCTACCTCGGGATGCAGGTGCTCATCGAGGGGCTCGCCCTCGCCGCGTTCGGCCTGGTCCGCGACATGACCACCAAGGAGCTGCCGCGCCAGCTCCTCACCTATGTCATGCAGGACGAGGCGCGGCACGTCGCGTTCGGCCGGCTCGCGCTCCGCGACGCCTACAAGGACCTCACCTCCGTCGAGCGCAAGGAGCGCGAGGACTTCGTCATCGAGGGCTGCTACCTGATGCGCGACCGGTTCCAGGCCAAGGAGGTCTGGGCGAACTTCGGCATTCCCGAGGACGAGGCCGACCGGCTCGTCCAGGAATCGCAGTACATGAACATGTTCCGCAGCCTGCTGTTCAGCCGGATCGTGCCGTGCGTCAAGGACGTCGGGCTCTGGAGCGACCGGATCCAGGCCGCCTACGACGACATGGGCGTCCTCGACTACTCCAAGAACGACCTGGAGGCGCTGATGGCGCAGGACGAGGACCTCGCCGACAAGATGGACGCCGCGCGTTTCGCCGCCGAGGAGGCCGAGCGCCGTCAGGAGGTCGATGCGGTCATCACCGATGCCGCCAACGGTTGATCCCTGGAAGGTCCTGTCGGTCGTCAGCCTGGGGACCGTCCTGGTCGTTCTCAACCAGACCGCGATGACGGTCGGGCTGCCCGTGGTGGTCCGGCGGTTCGAGGTCGGGGCGTTCGGCGCGGGCTGGATTGTGCTGGCGTTCATGCTCACCCAGACGGCCCTGATGGTCGTGTTCGGGCGGCTCGCCGACGTGTACGGCCGGCGCGGCACCTATCTGACCGGATTCGCGGTGTTCACCGCCGCGAGCCTGGCCGCCGGGTTCGCGCCGACGATCTGGCTGCTCGTGGCCGCGCGGATCGTGCAGGGCGTGGCGGGCGCGATGATCCTGGCCAACGGCACGGCGATCGTCGCGCACGCCTTCCCCGCCGACCGGCTCAGCCACGGGCTCGGCGTCTACCTCGGGGTGATGACGGCCGCGCCGCTGCTGGGGCCGTCGGTCGGCGGGTATCTGGCGTCGGCGCACGGCTGGGCCTGGCTGTTCTGGTTCAACGTGACGGCGGGGATCGTCGCGGTCGGCTGGGGCCTGCGGGCGCTGCCCAGGGTGCCGCCGGGGGAGCGGGAGCCGATCGACCTGACCGGCGCGGCGCTGCTGGCGGCGTGGCTGACCGGGCTGATGCTGCTGCTGTCGGAGGGCGGCTCCGGTGGCTGGTCCACCCCGACGGCGCTGTGGGGCGCGTTCGGGTTCGCGGTGCTGCTGCCCTTCTTCGTGTGGCGGCAGCTCACCGCGGCCGTGCCGCTGGTGGATCTGCGGCTGTTCGCCGACCGGTCGTTCACGCTCGCCAATCTGGCGGCGCTCACCAACGTGCTCGGCCGGATGGGCAGCGTGTTCCTCGTCGCCCTCTACCTGCAGGCCGTCAAGGGGATGACGCCCGCGCAGGCCGGGATCGCCGTGCTGCCCGGGCCGATCGCCAGCCTGTTCGCCTCCCCGCTGGGCGGCTGGCTCGGCACACGGATGCCGCCGCGCAGGGTCGCCGCGGGCGGC
>NZ_BAAGZI010000391.1:0-5314 GCF_054778695.1 Actinocorallia lasiicapitis | reverse complement strand
CCACCACCGCGGCGTTCGTCGCGGCGGCCCAGGAGTGCGTCGGGCTGCTCCGGTGGGACGGGGGCGTGTGGCGCGTCCAGCCGCTGGCCGTCCGGGCGTCCGGGCGGAAACCGTTCGAAACCCACACCGGTGACTGGGCGCTGGGCCCCACCGATCCGAAGACCGTCAAATCCGACGCCCGCACCGGCGATCCCGTCGCCGTGCTCCGCGAACGAGCGGGAAGGCTGCTGCGCGCATGACCGACACCCCCACACTCCCCGACGGGCAGGCGGCCCGGCGGCAGGTCCTCTACTGGCGGCTGCTGGCACGGATCTTCGACGGGGAGGAGCAGGCCGGGCTCGAATCGGCGAGCGTCGGGATCGTCGACGAGCTGGGGCTGCCCGCGGCCATCCTCGACCCGGGGATCTCGGTCGACAACCTCCTCCAGCGGCATCCGGAGCTGGCGGGCGCGTTCGAAGGGCTGATGGCCGTCACGGACGACATACCGGAAGAGCGGGTGCGGCGGGCGGCGCTGGCGTCGAAGCTACTGCTCAACACGTTCTGCACGGGCGGCGGCGCGGTGTCCGCCACCCGGCTGGCCGGCTGGCAGAGCGACGCCGGCCATCTGCGCCGGGCCCTCGGTGAAGAAGGCGCGGTCGCCGGGGTGCTCGGCGAGATCGAGGGCGACCTGGTCAGCCGGATGCGGCTGCGTGAAGTGCTGGCCGATCCGCGGCTGGCGGCGCAGCTACGCCCCAGCATGTCGCTGATCGAACAGCTGCTCCGCGACAAGGCGAACCTTTCGGGCGTCGCGCTGGCCAACGCCAAGGCGCTGATCCGGCGCTATGTGGACGAGGTCGCGCAGGTGCTCCGCACGCAGGTCGAGAAGGCCAGCGCCGGGACGATCGACCGGTCCGTCCCGCCGAAACGCGTCTACCGGAACCTCGATCTCGACCGGACGATCTGGAAGAACCTCACCAACTGGAGCCCCGACGACGAGCGCCTCTACGTCGACCGGCTCTTCTACAAGCAGACCGCGCGCCGCACCACGCCCGCGAAAATGATCGTGGTGGTCGATCAGTCGGGGTCGATGGTCGACGCGATGGTCAACTGCACGATCCTCGCGTCGATCTTCGCGGGGCTGCCGAAGGTCGACGTCCATCTGATCGCCTACGACACCCGCGCCCTCGATCTGACGCCCTGGGTGCACGACCCGTTCGAGGTCCTGCTCCGCACGACGCTCGGCGGCGGCACCGACGGAACGGTCGCGATGAACCTCGCCCGGCCGAAGATCACCGATCCGCGGAACACCGTCGTGGTGTGGATCTCGGACTTCTACGACAACCGGGCGCTGCTCACGGATTTCGAGGCCGTCCACCGGTCGGGGGTGCGGTTGATCCCGGTCGGGTCGGTCAACAGCTCCGGCGGCGCGTCCGTCGATCCCTGGTACCGCCAGAAACTCAAAGAACTCGGCACACCGGTCATCTCCGGCCATATCCGCAAGCTCGTGTTCGAGCTCAAGAACTTCCTCGCTTAGGAGCCCCCCATGACCGATGATCTGCTGCGCGCCCCGGCCGAAGTGAAGTACGCCGAAGAGCTGGACTGGCTGGAATCCGTAGACGACGGGCCCAAGCCGTTCTCCTGGCGGCTCAGCCCGCGCATGGTCCGCCTGTTCATCCTCGGCTCCGAACGGGCCGACGGGCTCGATCGCGACATCCCGCAGAAATGGTTCGGCGACCGGACTTTCGTCGAGCGGAGCATCGTCACGCTGGCGTCCGACCGGGGGCTGCTGCTGATCGGCGACCCCGGCACCGGCAAGAGCTGGCTCGCCGAACTCCTCGCCGCCGCGATCTCCCGGAACTCGACCCTCGTCGTCCAGGGGACGGCCGGGACGACCGAAGACCACATCAAGTACTCGTGGAACGTCTCCCAGGTGATCGCCAAGGGCCAGTCCCGTGAGTCGATGATCCCCTCGCCGATCATGACGGCGATGGAGCGCGGCGTGATCGGCCGGTTCGAGGAACTGACCCGTTCGACCAGCGACGTCCAGGACGCGCTGATCTCGATCCTGTCCGAGAAGTACGTGTCGATCCCCGAGCTCGACGACGACAACATCGTCTTCGCGCAGCCCGGATTCTCGATCATTGCGACGGCCAACAGCCGCGACAGGGGCGTCAACGATCTGTCGTCGGCGTTGAAGCGGCGGTTCAACTTCGTGCGGATCCCGGTCGTCACCAACAAGAAGGCGGAAGCGGAGATCGTCCGGTTCCGTACGGCCGAGCTGCTCGGCCGGCACCAGATCGACCTGGAGATCCCGCCGACCCTCCTCGACATCCTTCTGCAGAGCTTCGCCGACCTCCGCGCCGCCGCGGCATCGGCGACCAGCGACGACGACCGGCTCGAATCGGCCCTGTCGACCGCCGAACAGATCGGCGTTCTGGAGGACGCCGTCCTGCACAGCCAGTTCTTCGGCGACGCCACGCTCCGCCCCGAGACCCTGGCCGGCTCCCTCGTCGGCTCCCTGGCCCGCCGCACCCCCGAAGATCTCGCGATCCTCAATAAGTTCTGGCATGGCGTCATCGAACCTCGAGCCAAAGCCGACCCCACCTGGTCCGCCTTCCTCGAAGGCGGCCGCGAAACCATCACCACCCTGTCCTGACCCACCAGGGCGGCAGAGCGGAATCGTGCGGAGGAGGAAGTGATGGTGGGTGCGGGGTCGGGGTTCGGGGGGCTGCGGGAGCAGCTTGCGAAGGCGGCCGAGGTGTTCGGGGAAGGGGGCGTCGGGGAGATTCTGGGCGGGATCGTCGAGGATGTGGAGCGGGCCGTCGAGGAGGAGCTGGAGATCTTTCCGGTCTGCCACCATTCGCCCGCCTCAGGGCTGGCGATGGTGCGGCGGTTGCGGGACAAGCAGCCGAAGGTGATCTATCTGGAGCTCTGCGAGGATCTGCGGCCGTTGCTGGAGGAGCTGCGGAACTGCCGGCTGCCGGTGGCGTTGCAGGCGTTCGCCAGCGAGATCGACGGGCATCCGAAGGAGTTCGCGCCGCTCAGCGTGGTCGCGCCGATCACCGAGGCGTCCGCCGAATACCAGGCGATCTCGTACGCGCTGGACACACCGGGCGTCGAACTGGTGCTGGTCGACCGGTCGTCCGACCACGTCTTCCAGTGGGAGCCGCGCCGCCCGGCCACGGCGGCGGGCGACGCGCCGGTGACTCCGCGTGAGGACGAGGCGCTGCACGGGGACGCGGTCGGCGTCGAGCTGGGTGATCTGCGGCCCGGTTTCGCCGAACTGGAGGAGTATCTGCTGCACCACGGGAAGGTGCGGCACTGGTCGGAATGGTGGGACCAGTACGTCGAACAGCCGCTGTCCGGTGCCGACTACGCCACCTACCGGCAGGTCATGGTGCTGATCGGCAGCCTGTTCCGGCGGCTGCGTCCGGCCGGCGCCGAACGTCGCGCGATCGACGAGGACCGTGAACGGTACATGTGGACGCGGATGCGCGAGCACCTCGCCGCCACCGGCGCCGACCCCGCCGACTGCCTTTACGTGTGCGGCGCGTTCCACGCGGCGAGCCGGGTCGAGCAGTTCGGGATCCGCTCCACCGCCCCCTACGAGATCGCGCCCCGCACCGCCACCCGCTGGCTTTACGGCCTGATCCCCTCGAGCCACTCCGCGATCGAAGCCCAGTTCGCGCTCGCGCCCGGCTCCATCTCGGTGGCCGCCGCCACCTGGCGCAAGACCCTGACCACCACCAAGCTCAAACCGTTCGCCCTCACCTCCGCTACCGGCCGCCGCGCTCCCAAAGCCCGGGGTGTTCGCGCCCGCGAAGAGAGCGCCGTGGGCGGGGAGGAGCGGCTGGCGGAGTTCCTGGGCGGTTCGCACCCGATGGGCGGGCTGGACGAGGAGGAGCTGCTCGGCTGGTGTGTGGACGTGGTGCGGCTCGCCCGGAAGAACGGTTACCTGGCGAGCACGGCCGACGCGATCGCGGTGTTCGAGACGTCGGTGCTGCTGGCGGGGATGCGGGGAAGGGCACGGCCCACGCCGTACGACTTCCAGGACGCGGCGGTCACCTGTATCGAGAAGGACCGGGTGCCGGGGCGGCGGGACGTCAAACGGCTGTGCGAGATCCTGCTCGGCGGCGACAGAACCGGGCAGGTCGGGTACGCGTCGCTGCCGCCGCTGGCGCGGGACGTCCTGGACAGGCTGGAGCCGCTCGGCCTCGATCCGCAGAAACGCACCCTGCAGCGGGCGCTGATCGATCTCGGTCAGCGGCCGGAGCTGGAGTCGTGTTCACGGCTGCTGTGGGTGCTGCGACGGCTGCTGCCCGAGGACGCCGTCCGGCCGATCATGGGTTCGCGGCGGCTCGGTGAACGGTCGATCCAGGAGAGCTGGGATCTGGCGCTCGGCCGCAACCAGCGGGCGCTCGTCGAGCTCGGCTACGAGGGCGTCACCGTCGAGCAGGTGCTGGAGCAGCGGCTCCGGCGGATGGCGTGGGATCCGAAGGCCACGGCGGCGACGGCGCTGGAGGCCGTCGAGGAGTCGCTGCTGTTCCTGAACAGCCCGCGCTTCACCGACGAGCTGGGCGCGCGCGCCGTCGAGCTCCTCGCCGCGGAACGGACGGTGGCCGACGCCCCGGACGTCCTGCGCCGGATCCGCCGGCTCCTCGCCCACTACCGGGCCACTGAACCGGCCCTGCCGGCCTGGTCGGAGGGGTTCGTCCGGACCGGCTACGCCCAGTACTGCACGCTGCTCCCGACGGCTTTCGCCGACGAGGGCACCGGGCTCCGCCAGGTCGCCGCGATGCTCGGTTTCCTGTTCACGCTGGAGCATCTGGCGCTCTCCCTGGGCTGCGACCACGCCCAGCTCGAACTGGCCGTCCGCCAATCCCCCGCCGAGGAGCCCGCCAAGCGCGCCCTCCGCTGGGCCGCCGAACACCAGCTCGGCCTGCTGCCGCTGCCCGACCTGCGCGCCCGCACCGCGGAACTCCTCACCAACCCGCTGCTGATCCCGTCGTTCCCGCACTATCTGAGCGGTTTCGTCCAGGCCCTGGATCCGGCGCCCGCCCTCACCCCTTTCCTGGTCGAACTCCTCTCCGAGGCTTTCGCCCACCTCCCCGACCCCGTCCTCCTCCCCTGGCTCCCCCACCTGATCGCCACCCTCAGAGCCAACGCCCCCGACCTGGTCCCCCTCCTCACCCGCGAAGCCGCCCGAACCTTCCCCTCCACCCCCGCCGCCCTCACCTCCTGGACCCCTCCCTGGCACACCCCACCCCACCCCTCCCCACCCCCGTTATCACCCCCAACACAACCGCCTTTCCGGCCCGTTCGGGCGGGGCGGTCA
>NZ_BAAGZI010000390.1:0-5322 GCF_054778695.1 Actinocorallia lasiicapitis | reverse complement strand
GGCGGACGCCGGGCCCGTGCCGGTGTCGCCGGCGAAGACCGCGACGGCCCCGCCGGCCAGCGCCACGCCCAGCACGCCGCCCGCGACGGCGATCCTCTTCCTGTTCATCGCTGCCATGTCCGCCTCAGTCGTTCTGGCCGGCGGGCGGCCGGCCGCCGTCACCTGAGCCGGGACCGCCCTGCGGCGCCGCTCCTTCGGTGATGGCGGTGGCGTCGAGGGTGCCGTCGTCGCCGGTCGTGCCGCTGACGACCAGGCTGGATCCGTTCTTGAGGTCCGAGGTCTTCCCCTGCTCACTGATCGTGATCTTCGTGTCGGCGCCGGTCTTGACCTTGACGGTCGTCCCGTCGGCGGTCTTCAGATACAGGTAGCCGCCTTCGATCTTGGTGACGGTGCCGATGGTGCGGCCGCCACCGAATCCGCCGCCACCGTTGAACGCCGGGCGCTGCACGCCCGCGGCCGGTGTCTCCGCGCCGCCCCAGCTCTTGTGCGCCTGGACGCCGCCGAGGAATCCGGCGACGGCCACGATCCCCGCGGCCAGCCAGCCGGTCGCGCGGGGCGGCGTGAACCGTCTCGGCTCCGGCCGGAGTTCGGTCGCGAGGTCTCCTGCGAACGGCGACGCGTCGAGGGCGTCGTCGGCCTGCCTCGTTCTGCTCTTGCTCATGTGCTGGTCTCCTTACTGGTGGCGCAGGGCGTCGATGGGGCGCAGTCCCGCCGCCCGGTTGGCGGGGTAGCTGCCGAAGAACAGGCCGATCGCGACGGAGACGCCGAGCGCCAGCGCGATCGAGGACGGCACGATGACCGGTTCGATCCCGAGCAGCGTGAACCGGCTGCCGCCGACCCCGGCGAGCACGCCGAGCACGCCGCCGCTGAGCGACAGCACGGTGGCCTCGGCGATGAACTGGCCGAGGATCGCGCCCTTGGGCGCGCCGATCGCCTTGCGGATGCCGATCTCCCTGGTCCGCTCGGTGACGGTCACCAGCATGATGTTGGTGACCCCGATCCCGCCGACCAGCAGCGAGATGGCCGCGACCGCGCCGAGCAGGACCGTGAAGGTGCGGCTGGAGTCGGCGGCGGCGCTCTGCAGTCCCGCCTGGTCGAACACCTGGAAGTCGGTGGTGCCGTGCCGCTGGAGGAGCACCGCGGTCACCTCGGCCTGCGCGGTGTCGGCGGAGTCGGCGGAGGTGGCCTGGACGACGATCTGCGAGATCGACCCGTAGCTGGTCAGGGTGCCCTGGACGGCGGTGAGCGGCGCGATCGCGATGTCGTCGGCGTCCTGGAACCCGGTCGAGGACGAACCGGACTCCTTCAGCACTCCGGTGACGGTGAAGTACGTCCCCCTGACGTTGATCTTCTTGCCGAGCGGGTCGACGGCGCCGAACAGGTCCTCGCGGACGGTCTGCCCGATGACGGCGACCTTCGCACCGGACTCCACTTCCTCCCGGGTGAACGCACGGCCCGTCGCGACGTGCTTGCTCGCCGCCTCGAAGTAGCCGGGGTAGGTGCCGACGAACTGGCTGATGGTGTGGCCGGTGCTGCCGTAGGTCGTGGCCGCCGAGGACGCGTTGACCACCGGCGACGCGCTCTTGACGTGCGGGGCGGCGGCCGGGTCGGCCAGGGCGTCGGCGTCGGCGACCGACAGGGGCCGGGCCTGGGTCATCGTGGTGGCGGCGCGCGAGGTCGAGGACGAAACGGTCAGTGCGCCCGCGCCCAGCGACGAGATACTGTTCTTGATCTTCACCGAGGAGCCGTTGCCGACGGCGACCAGCAGGATCACCGAGGCGACCCCGATGAGGATGCCGAGCATGGTCAGCCCGCTGCGGAGCTTGTTCGCGCTCAGGCCGCGCAGCGCGAACCGCAGGATCTCGTGCGGTCTCATCGCACTCCCCCGCTCAGCAGGCTCGGCGGCGGGCCGTCCACGGGGGCCTGGCGGCGGTCGTCGGCGATCGCGCCGTCGACGAGCCTGATCACCCGTTTGGCGCGGGCGGCGACCTCGTCCTCATGAGTGATCAGCGCGATGGTGCGGCCGGAGACCGACAGCTCGTCCAGGATGTCGAGGACGTCGCGGGTGGACCGGGAGTCGAGGTTGCCGGTGGGTTCGTCGGCGAGCAGCAGCGCCGGCGCGGTGACCAGGGCGCGGGCGACCGCGACGCGCTGCTGCTGGCCGCCGGACAGCTCCTTGGGTTCGTGGTCCATCCGGTCGGCGAGCCCGACCAGCGCGAGCGCGGCGACGGCCCTGCGCCGCCGTTCGGCCGCCTTCACTCCCCCGTAGGCCAGCGGCAGTTCGACGTTGGCGAGGGCGCTCATCCGCGGGATCAGATTGAAGCTCTGGAAGACGAAGCCGATCTTCCGGTTCCGCAGGATCGACAGCCGGTGCTCGTCCAGGACGCCGACGTCGGTGCCGTCGAGCAGGTAGCGTCCGGCCGACGGGACGTCGAGGCAGCCCACGATGTTCATCAGGGTCGACTTGCCGGAGCCGGACTGGCCCATGATCGCCACATAGTCGCCGCGGTCGACCGTCAGGGAGACGCCGCGCAGCGCGTGCACGGCCGTCTCGCCCTGGCCGTAGACCTTGGTGACGGCGCGGACGTCCAGGACGGGGGCGGTCATCGGCCGCCTCCCGGACGGTTGCCGCCGAAACCGCCGCCCGTCCCGCCGAAGCCGCCCATCCCGCCGGGCCCGCCGAAGCCGCCGGGCTGGCCGCCCGAGCCGGTCGTGACGGTCTTGAGCTGGACGGTGTCGCCTTCGGCCAGACCCGAGACGATCTCGGTCCCCGCCGTGCCGGAGATCCCGGTCGTGACGGTCCTGACCGTCACCTGGCCGTTCGCGACGACCGTCACGGTGCTCTGGCCGCCCGCGGTGGTGACCGCGGCGGCGGGCACGTAGAGCACGTCCGTCTTGGCGGCGGTCGTGACGACGGCCGTGGCGGTCTGGCCGAGCCGGACGGTCGCCGGCTTGCCCGCCAGGCTGATCGTCACGGTGTAGGAGACCACGTTGTTCGTGGTGGTGGCCTCGGTGCCGATCGAGCGGACCTTGCCCGTCGCCGACACTCCCGGCAGGGCGTCGAAGGTGATCGCGGCGGCCTGGCCGACCTTCAGCTTGGTGGTGTCGGCCTCGGTGAACGAGCCTTCGATCTTGTATTCAGCGGTGGAGGCGAGCTCCAGGAACCCCGTCGACGCACCGGTCTCCGAGGCGGCCGTGCCGGCGGAGCCGCCGCCCTCGGCGCCGTTGAGTGCGGTGACCGTCCCGGCGTAGGGCGCGGACAGGACGGTGCCGTCGAGGGCGCGGACGGCCGCGGTGTAGGAGTTCTTCGCCTGGACGTAGGTGTTGTATCCCTGCGCCGTGCTGGTGTCGGCGTCGTCGGCCACGGCGAGCTGGGCCCGCGCCGCGGTCAGGTTCTCCCGCTGCTCGGTCTGGTCGAGGACGGCCAGCCGCTGGCCCTTCTTGACCTTCTGGCCGAGCTTGACGTAGATCCGGTCGACGGTTCCCGTGGCGCCGAACGACAGCGCGGTGGACTTGCCCGCGGCGAGCGCCCCCGACGCCGACACCGTGGAGGTGAGCGCGCCGCGGGCGACGGTGACCGTCCGGGTGGTCGTCGCGTTCGCGCCGCTCCCGGTGTCGCCGAGCGACAGATAGGCGAGGCCGACACCGCCGGTCAGCAGCACGCCCAGCGTGCCGTTGACCACCAGGGCGCGGCGGTTGATGGGTTTCATGTCAGCCGAGACTGCCGACACCGTCTGGGGCGTTGGTGATCGTCTGCTGAGAGCCCGATGAGAGAGCGCGGCGCGCGGCTCACGCTCGTCTCATCGGCGCGGGCCTAGCCCTGGGGCAGGTCGCGGAGCATACAGCTCAGACGGGCCGTGCAGACCCTGCGGTCGCGCTCGTCGGTGATGACGATCTCGAAGGTGGCGAGCGACCTGCCGCCGTGCACCTTGGTGGCGACGCCCGTCACGAAGCCCTCGGTGGCGCTGCGGTGGTGGGTGGCGTTGATCTCGATGCCGACGGCCATCCGGTCGGGCCCCGCGTGGAGCGCCGAGCCGACCGAGCCGAGGGTCTCGGCGAGGACGCAGGACGCACCCCCGTGCAGCAGTCCGTAGGGCTGGGTGTTGCCCTTCACCGGCATCCGCCCGACCACCCGGTCGGCGCTCGCCTCGAGGAACTCGATCCCCATGGTCTTGGCGAGGTCGCCGAGCGGGTTGTCGCTGCCCATGAAGGCGGTGGGGTCCGTCACGTTGTCAACTCCTGGCAATCGTCCGGCGACCTGCCGGAAACTGTCTCAGCCCGAGACTAGGCTTCTGCTGTGGCGAACACCGAACCGACCCCTCAGACTCTGCTCCTGCTCGACGGGCATTCCCTGGCGTACCGGGCGTTCTTCGCGCTGCCGGTCGACAACTTCTCGACGACGACGGGGCAGCACACCAACGCGGTGTTCGGCTTCACGTCGATGCTCGTCAACGTGCTGCGCGATGAGAAGCCGACCCATGTCGCGGTCTGCTTCGACCGGTCGGAGCCCACCTTCCGGCACTCGGCTTACGACGAGTACAAGGCGGGCCGCGCCAAGACCCCCGACGAGTTCAGGCCGCAGGTCCAGCTCATCGGCGAGATGCTCGACACGTTGCGGATCCAGCATCTGTCGGTGTCGGGGTTCGAGGCCGACGACCTGATCGCCACCCTCGCCACCCGGGCCTCCGCCCAGGGTATGAAGACCCTGATCGTGACGGGTGACCGGGACGCGTTCCAGCTCGTCGACGAGAACGTCACGGTGCTCTATCCCGTCAAGGGAGTCTCGGTGCTGGCGCGGATGGATCCGGCGGCCGTCGAGGCCAAGTACGGGGTGGGCCCGCAGCGGTACCGGGAGCTGGCGGCGCTGGTCGGCGAGACCAGCGACAACCTGCCGGGCGTGCCGGGAGTCGGCCCGAAGACGGCCGCCAAGTGGCTGGCGGCCTACGACGGCCTGGACAATCTGGTCGCCCGGGTCGACGAGATCAAGGGCAAGGCCGGCGAGTCGCTCCGCGAGCATCTGGGTTCGGTGCTGCGCAACCAGCAGATCAACAAGCTCGACACCGACGCGCCCGTCACGGCCTCCCCCACCGACCTGACGATCGGCGACTGGCAGCGCGAGGAGATCCAGGCGCTGCTCGACACCCTGGAGTTCCGCGGCGAGCTGCGCGAGCGGCTGTTCACGACGCTCGGCGAGAACGTCGCGGAGGCCGAGGAGGGTTTCGAGATCGAGCTGACCGAGCTGGCCCCCGGCGGGCTGGCCGACTGGCTCGCCGCCCACACCGGCCCCGCCGACGGGCAGCTCGGGCTGGACGCGGCCGCGCC